>JBAYQC010000029.1:0-13670 GCA_041677365.1 Candidatus Izemoplasmatales bacterium
TAGTGATGAATCACTAGACATTGAGTACTCACCCTCTAAACAAGAGGTTAATGCAGTAAAATTGATGTCGATTCATAAAAGTAAAGGTTTGCAATTTCCAGTTGTTTATCTGATGGGGTTGAGCAAAAGGTTTAACAACACCGAGAGTAAAGAAACCTTTATCTTTAATCCTGATTTTGGTTTATTAACCAAGACATATAATAATGGCTTTTATCAGAATTTCTTATTGAGAGACTTTTTAGATAGGGTTAAAGAAGAAGATTTATCCGAGAAGATTAGACTGCTATATGTCGCTCTTACAAGGGCGATTAATGAAGTTAAAATTTTGTTAGACTATGATGAGGAGACTCAGGAAGATACTAGTTTTAAATGGAACAGTTATCGAAATATTTTATTAAATGTTTTTAAAATAAGTCAAGAACCAGTTAAAGAACTAAATGTTCCTTCCAAATTAACCAATAAAAACACTATGGATCTAGGAGAAGCTAAACTCGAGTTTAAAAGATTTGAATTTGATCGAAAAGAAAAATTAGAAAAAATATTTTCTAAAACTGTTAATAAACATTTTAGTGATGAAGAAATTGAGAATATAAAAAAAGGTAATGAAATACATCTTTATCTAAAAGAATTTGATTTTGAAAACCCTGAAGTATCAATTGAGTTATTACCAGAAAATTTAAAATCATCTATAAAATATTTGATTAACTCTGATGTTTTTAAATCATTGATTAATCCGAAGTTTTTCCAAGAATATGAATTTTATTCACATGAAGATTTTTTAGAGATTCATGGTATAATTGACTTGTTAGTAATCGCTGATAATAAAATCTTGGTCATCGATTATAAATTGCAAAATATCGATGAAGAAGCTTATGAATCGCAGTTAAAAGGTTATTTTTCTTACTTAAAACCTAGAGTTGATAAGCCTATTTATCTTTACTTATATTCTTTAAACGAAAAACGATTAAAAGCGATTGAATAATACTGATTGTTAAATAGGAGTAGTAAGTATATGCAAAATAATGATAGTTTAGAAAAGGCAAAAACCGCATATTTGACCAAAAATTATAAAGAAGCTTTCAACCTGTTCAAAAAGCAGATGAAAACCTCGCCGGAAGCTGCTTATTATCTTGGTTTAATGTATTATCATGGTTATCATGTTGATTCTGATGACATTCAGGCTTTCAACCTTTTTAAAATGGCTTGGGAAGGTCTTTATGAAGATGGGATTTATATGTTGGGCAGAATGTATGAAGAAGGTCGAGGGATAGAAAAAAACTATGAACAGGCTTTTAAGCTTTATCAAGCTGCAAAAAATAGCCAGGCTGCAAAATTAAGAATTGCTAATTTTTATGAATATGGAAAATATGTTGAAAAATCGGTACCGACTGCAATAAAACTCTATAATGAATTGCAAAAGCAAGGTAATGCTTTTGCTATGTATAAAATCGGGAGTTTTTATTTCAGTGGAGAAGGCCTAAAAAAGGATTTAAATAACGCTTATAAATGGTTAAATAAAGCTTTATTACAAGGTTCAATTGAAGCGATGAATCATTTTCGAATAATTGGAACAAAGAGCAAAACTGACTTTAGAACTAAAGAAGAGATTTATGAAGCCGCAAAATCATTGATTGCCAAACAACAAACAGAGGTTGCCTTGCCCTATTTAGAAGTAGCGGCTATGGAGGGGTATCTTCCAGCAATACTTGATCTTTATGAATTGTATAAATATGGAAAAGGTGTTGACCTTGACTTGATTAAAGCTCATGAAATCTTGATTAAATACCAAGAACTAAAATTTCCTGAAGTGTATTTTCTCTTAGGTCAAATTTATGAATTGGGAGAAGGAGTGGACTCATCTTTTGTTAAGGCTGCTAAGTACTATGGGTTAGGTGCTGATTTAGGGCATGCAAAGTCTCAAGAAAAACTTTTAGAAATTAGGGGGTATTAAGATGGTAGATCTTGTTACACCTAAGGATTTAAATATCGCAGGTGATCAGTATTTCTATGGCCAAGGAGTAGAAAAAAATATCGAAGTTGCTTTTACGTATTATAAACGTGCAGCTGATTTAAATAATCCTGTAGGACTATTTAATGTCGGTAAATACTTTTTACAAAAACTCGATTACAAGCAAGCTTATAATTATTATCGTCAATCAAGTGATCTTGATTACGCTCCAGCTGATATTAAAATCAGTGAGATGCATTTAAATGGATTGGGGATTAAAAAAAGTAAAAAGAAAGCTTTTAAGTATTTAGAAAAAGCGGTTAAATTAAATGAAGTGGATGCTTACCATCAATTAGGAAAATTCTATTTAAATGGAATTGGTTGTAGTAAGAATGAGATAAAAGCGCAAGAATTATTTTCTTTAAGTGCTCAAAATAATAATTCTGAAGGGATGTATTTATTAGGAAGTTTATTATTAAATGCAAAACAAATTAAGAATGATTACGAAAGTGCTTTTTTCCATTTGGATAAAGCGGCCGTAAACAACAATGTAAATGCAATAGATTACCTAAAAACACTTTATGAGAAACCACATCCATATTTAAAAAAACATTCAGATTTATATCTAAAAGAAATGTGGTTTTACTATGATGAAATTCTAGCTAATTTAGGAAATGTTGACGCTTTGAAGCGCTGTGCATTCGAATATTATTATGGTGGTGAAACAACTTCGATTAACTTGGAGAAGAGTTTTAAATTTTTTAAAAGTCTTTATAGTTTTGATGATACCGATGGTTATTTTGGTTTAGGGATTAGCTATTTAAACGGTCATGGGGTAAATGTCGATTACACTCGGGCAAAAGATTATTTAGAGATTGCCTCAAATCGGGGTAATGCTAAAGCTAAAGCGGCTTTAGGGGATATGCATAGATTAGGAAAAGGTGTTGATTTAAACTATGGTTTAGCTAGAGACTATTATCTCGAAGCCGCTAAAAATGATGAAGTTGATGCTTTGATTAATCTCGGACTTTTGCATTACCGTAAACAGATAAAAAGCGCTAGTGAAGCACTTGCTTTTCAATTTATGAATAAAGCAAGTTCTTTTGAAAATGCCAATGCCTATTATTGGTTAGGGATATTTTATGATAAAGGTGTTGGTTGTAATAAGGATTTTGACTTGGCTAAGAAGAATTTTGAACTTGCGATTGAAAAAGGTAATGTCGGAGCTAAATACAAGTTGGCAGGGCTTATTTATGAAGAAATTAATGATAAAAAGATTAGTAAACGAAAAAAATCCAAATTCTATCAAGAAATTAAAACGTTGCTAATTGATTATGTTAATCATCCTTTAAATCAAGAAATAAATATGCTTTATGCAATGTACTTACTTGGTGAACTATACCTTGAAAAAGATTTTTCTGAAAACTCTTTAAAAGTATCAAGATATTGGTTTGAAAATGCAGCCGAAAATAATTTTACTAAAGCCATGGTAAGAATGTATGAAATCCTAAAGGAAAAAGAAAGTAAAAAAGCTTTAAATTGGTTAAAAAAAGCTTGTGAAAACCCTCAAGATGGTGAGGAATTATTTGAACTTTCTTTGGTCTATGAAGCTGGATTATATGGTGAAAGTAAAAATGAAATTATGGCAAAAAAACTTTTAGAAAAATCAGCTAATTTAAATTTTGTTAAAGCTATACAAAAACTCAATATTGGAAATTAATTACAGATTTTTCATAATCTGTAATTTTTTGTTTTGTAAGCAGTTGTATTAAGAGTAAAAAACAAGTAAAATTATTCAAAGCAGGAGGTTAATACAATGATTCTTTTTTTAACGCAAGTAAGTGTAAATGATGTAAAAAACAGTTGGTGGTTATATTTAATCGGTGCTTTAGTGACCTTGTTTATCATCGGAGGCTCTTTATTTTTTGCTCTCCTTGCTTATCGGAGATCTAAAGCAATCAATATGCCTAAAGAAGTTTTAAAGAAAACTGTTGTATCATCAATAAGTTTTTCAATTTTGCCTTCTATTGGTATTTTTATCGGCGTCATTACCATGGCGGGGTTGTTAGGTATTCCCTTGCCTTGGATTAGACTTAGTGTACTTGGCGCTTTACATTATGAATTAATGGCAGTTAGTGTCGCCGCAGAAGGAGTCACTGTTACAACATTAATGATGGAGGATTTCGTTACCATTGCTTTTGTAATGACAATTGCGATTATCTGGGGAAGCTTATTTGCCCTGTTCTTTTTCAAAAAGTACCAGAAAAAAGTTGTTGATAAGGTGGATACCAGCGATAAAAAGTCTTTTGCACCTTTGATTTTTCAAGCGGTTTTTATTGGTTTAATATCAGCTTACTTCGGTGATGCTTTTGCTAAGATGATTCATTATGAAGTAAGGGAAGTAGTTGATGGAGCATATACTCCTAATTATTTAGATAAAACGACTTTTGTACCCTTGATTGTTTTTGTGTCTTCATTCTTGTTTATGGCGTTTTTTGATTACTTAGTACAAAAGAAGAATCAAAAATGGTTAGAAAACTTCCAGTTATCAATTTCAATGTTGTTGGGTATGACTATAGCTGTTTTACTTGGAATTGGAGGGATTTACTAATGAAAGATTATCGTAGCTTAATGCATCGTTACGGAAGAATATTCACTGTCTTAGGAATAACAGTAATGCTAGCTGTTCCATTTGTTATCATGTTTATTTCCGGAGTTAAACCTAATTCAACTGACTTGTTTAAAGGGATTATTGCTTTATCGGTTATTTACTTACCAGGGGGAATTATTGAAGTTTTAACCTATGGACCCATTTTAGGTACTAGCGGGACTTATTTAGCCTTTATAACCGGAAATTTAATAAATCTAAAGATTCCTTGTGTGATGAACGCAAGAGAATTAGCACATACAGAAATTAATACAGAAGAAAACGAAATTGTTTCAACGATTGCGGTTAGTTTCTCATCGATTACGACAGTTGTGATTATGAGTTTAGGAGTCTTATTGTTAGTTCCGTTAACTCCATTATTAGAAGCTGAAGTACTTCAACCAGCATTTAATTGGGTTGTGTCAGCTCTTTTTGGAGCTTTAGGTTACAAGTACTTCAAAAATCATTTAAAACTAGTTATTGCGCCATTGATTGTAGTGATAATCATCAGTTTGATTAAACCTAGTTTTGTTTACGGAAACATTGTTGTTGTTATATTGATAGTGGCTATTGTTACAATTGCAGTGGCTCGGGTTTTATGGAAAAAGAATCTGATTTAGGGAGGCTGATTTTATGGAATATGTATTGTATGGTTTAGGTGGTTTAATTTTTATCATATTAACTGTAACTATCGTTAGGATGATTATTTTAAAACCAGAGCCAATCACAAGTGCTAAAGAATTAGATTACTCAAAAAAGAATGAATACCAAACAAAATTTAAAGAAATGATTAAAATAAAAACGATTTCTTATGATGAAACTTTAGATAATAAGCAGAGCTTTATCGAGTTGAAGAATAAAATGCGGGAATTATTTCCTAAAGTTTTTGAAACCATGGAAGTTCAAGATTTTAAAGGTGAATCGCTAATTTTAAAGTGGGTTGGTAAATCAAATAAAAAACCTTTAGTCCTCATGAGTCATATCGATGTCGTACCAGCAGTGGATACCAACTGGACTTATCCGCCGTTTTCTGGAGAGATTGTCGGTGATGAAATCTTTGGTAGAGGTACTTTAGATACTAAATCAACAGTTTTTAGTTTTTATCAAGCTTGTGAAGAACTTATAGATTCAGGATTTATACCTGAAAATGACGTTTATCTTGCTTCTTCAACAGATGAAGAAACCAGTGGCTTTGGCGCGAGTTTGACTGTTGAATGGCTGAAGAAAAAAGGTGTCAGACCCTTCTTGGTAGTCGATGAAGGCGGAACCGTTCTTTCTGATGCTTTACCTTCAGTAGAACGGCCGATGGCTGTGATTGGGATTTTAGAAAAAGGTTATGTTGATATTAAAATTACTGCTAAATCTCGTGGTGGACATTCATCTACACCACCTAAGAATACACCTTTAGCTAGATTAGCTGCTTTTATTAATGATATTGAAAATCATTTCCCTTTTAAAACAAAGATGATAGAAGAAGTCGAGATGTTATTTAAGACTGCAGCTCCATCAATGAAGGGAATTTATAAATATCTCTTCGGCAATCTATGGCTTTATAAGGGATTGATTACCAAGTTATTACCAAAACTATCACCCTTTGGTAGAGCTTTGTTGTCAACGACAATTGCTTTTACAATGATTAAGGGTTCTGATGCAGAAAATGTTATACCAGCAGAGGCTTATGTTATCGCTAATCTAAGGACACATCCAATTCAGAATGTTGAAGAGAGTTTTAAGGTTATCGAAAAGATAGCTAAGAAGTACGATTTGAAAGCGGAAATTGTTTCAAGTCGAGAAACTTCTAAAATTTCTGATATAAACAGTGATGGTTATAAACTATTAGAAACAACAATTAAAACTAATTTTCCCGATGCAATTGTTAGTCCTTACGTGATGCTTGGAGGAACTGATTGCCGGTTTTACTCAGATATAAGTAATGCAGCTCTTAGATTCTCACCAATTAGAATGACAAATGAAGAATTAAAGAAGATGCATGGGGATGATGAATCGATTCGATTGGATGCTTTGGTTGAAGCAGTAAGTTTCTATCAAGATTTAATCCAAAATAATCAATAGTAATATAAGGAGGATTTAAAATGGTATTTCCAAAATCAGAATTTAATAAAAAGTCATGTAGGGATGCAAACATTAATAAGCATTTACTCGCTGAAATGTTTGAAAGAATTGAAAAAGAAAAATATAATATTCATTCAATGATATTACTGCATGAGGGTTCTTTAGTATTTGATGCTTATGCCCATAAGTTTTTTGAAAATACAACTTCTAATGTCTATTCAGTTTCAAAATCTTTTCTTTCAGTAGCGATCGGCATATTAGTGGATTTAAAACTTTTAGATCTAGATAATCCTGTGTTGTTTTATTTCACTCAAGATATCGATAATTATTTACCAGAGTATGAAAAACTAAAAGTCTCACATTTGTTAACTATGACTGTTGGTCAAGAAAAGGATGAGTTTATCGGTATTGATCCCCAAATCAATCCATTTAAGAAGTTTTTTAATATCCCGTTAAAGAATGAACCAGGAGAAGTTTTTCTTTATAATAATTTTGCTAGTTTTATATTATCAGTAATTGTAACTAAGATTACTGGTAAATCAGTTAATGATTTTTTAAATGAAAAACTCTATAAAGTAATTCATATTGAAAAACCGGTGTGGGATGGATATAAGCAGTATAGTTTAGGCTGCACAGGCTTAAGAATTACTTTAAATGACATGGTCAGATTTGGACATCTAATCCTCAATGATGGAAAATGGGAAGATAGTCAGGTTGTCTCAAAAGAATATCTTGATAAAGCTACAGATAAACACGTCGCTGAACCATCATCACCACTCTTTTATGGTTATCATTTTTGGGTGGGGAAATTTGTTATGGCAGCTGGATTGTATAAGCAATATGTAGTAGTTGATAAACGCTATAACATAGTGTTTGCAATGCAGGCTTATGAGGAAAGAGAAGTAATTGAGATATACTATAATTACATTGTAAAAGCTATGGAAAGAGGTTGGGAAATATCGAATATTTCTCTGCGTGAATATGTGCGTAATTTTCAGATTAATTCGCAAAAATTAATTGAAAAGGAACTAAATGAAAGGACTAATTAAATAATCTTTGTAAGAGAGAAGGTTTTATAGACATCTCTCTTATTTTTTGGTATAATTACAGGGTGAAGAGTTGGTGATAAACTAATGGAATTAGGAAAAATAAATCGGTTGATTGTAAAACGAGAAGCAGATATCTCGTATATTCTAACTGACGGTGAATTAGAAATATTTTTACATAAGAAAGAAGCTGAAAGACCTTATCTAATTGGTGAGGCTATTTCAGTGTTTTTATATGATGATAATCAAGGAAGAATTACCGCTTCAACTAGACCGCCTTCTTTAGAAATAGGTGGATTAGCGCTTTTGGAGGTTAAGCAAGTTAACCCTAATTACGGCGCTTTCCTTTACTATGGCATGGTTAAAGATTTATTGTTAAGTTTAGATGATTTACCACACAATAAGAAATCATGGCCTAAAGAAAATGACCGATTCTTCGTGACGATGGTTAATAAAAATGATCGACTGTTTGCTAAAGTCTTATCTAGGTTTGAACTAGCTAAGAGTTTTTCTGAAAAAGAAATGTTAACTGAAAATGAGAAATACTCTGCATATGTAATGTACATTTTAGAAAACGGAATTGTTGCATTTACTGAAAATGGTCATGAGATCTTTGTTCATAACAACAATTTACGACAAATAGTTAGGCTTGGCGAGAATTTAGAGATTAAAATTATCGCCCACAATTCTACTGGGAATTATTCAGGAACATTAATTGAACAAAAAGAAATAATGATGAATTCTGATAGTCAAATAATCTTAGACTATTTAAAAGAACATGGTGGAACAATGCGTTTCACTGATAAAACTGATGCGGAAAGCATTTCCAAGGTGTTTAAAATGTCAAAAAGTGCTTTTAAACGTGCTTTGGGTAAACTATATCGTGAAAAAACGATTGAATTAAATGAAAACTATACTAAATTAAAAGGTGATTAGAAATGGGAAGAGCACATGAAGTTAGAAAAGCAGCAATGGAAAAAACTGCTGCAATAAAATCAAAATTATATGCAAAATTTGGAAAAGAAATTTATATGGCTGCCAAAACTGGTGGACCTGATCCTGATAGTAACTTGACATTAAAAAGGATCATTGAAAGAGCAAAACAAAATCAAGTTCCAGCTGATGTTATCAAAAGAAACATTGAGAAAACAAAAAGTGGAGTTGGTGAAGATTATACCCCATCTAGATATGAAGGATTTGGACCAGGTGGCTCAACAATTATTGTCGAATGTTTAACGGATAATGCTAACCGGACCTTTGGTGAAGTAAGAAGTTGTTTTACAAAAACCGGAGGAAATCTTGGAGTACAAAACTCAGTATCTTATCAATACAATTATTGTGCACACGTAACTTTTTCTGGTTTAACGGAAGAAGAAACATTTGATGCTTTATTAGGAAATGATATTGAAGTTGAAAGTATTGAAGCTGATGGAGATTTGATTGAAGTAATAGGTAAACCTAGTGATTTAGATGAAATTCTTGAGAGTTTAAAAGCAGTTGGTAAAGAACTTGAATTCTACAGTGACTCTGTTGTTTGGTTACCGAATTCTTATATCGACTTAAGTGAAGAAGATTTAGCAAAGTTTAAACACTTTTTGGATATGGCTGATGAAGTTGATGATATCCAAGATGTCTATCACAATGTAAATCTACCTGAAGGTGAGGAATAAGATAATGAATCTACCGAATAAATTAACGATGTTCAGAATAATAATGGTACCTTTGATGATTGTTTTGTTTATCATTAATAAACAACTTGATACTTTACTAAACAATTTAGGCTTGTACTTAATTGGGTTTATATTTTTGTTGGGTTCTTTTACAGATTTTCTTGATGGGCATATTGCTAGAAAGAGAGATATCGTCACAACTTTTGGGAAATTTATCGATCCCTTAGCAGACAAATTGTTGATGACTACAGCAATGATTATCCTTTCAACGCTTTATTATCAAAATAGTGATGGTTTATATATGTGGATGCCATTTTATATCGTTATGATTTTTATTGCTAGAGATTTAACTACCACTTCAATTCGAATGGTGGCGATGAGTGAAGGTGAAGTTGTAGCTGCACATTTCAGTGGAAAAATAAAAACTGTATTTATAACTATAACCTTTACATATTATTTCTTTATTATGCCAATCAATACCAATGTGGTTAATATCATTGGAATGATTTTGACAATTATCTCCGCTGGATTTATGATTTGGTCAGCGATTGATTATTTATATAAAAGCCGAAAAATAATTTTTAAACAAATATAAAGAAAATTATTAGTTAACCGGTAATATTTTACTAGAAAAATAGGAGGATTTATTTTTAATGGATGATAAAACAAGACAGAAGAACTTAGAAATAGCTTTAAAATCGATTGAAAAAGAGTATGGTAAAGGATCAATAATGATTCTTGGGGATAACCCAGTTATGGATATTGAAAGTATTTCTACTGGCTCAATTGCAGTTGATCAGGCATTAGGAATTTTTGGCTACCCAAGAGGAAGAATCGTGGAGATATATGGGCCAGAATCTTCTGGTAAAACAACCTTTGCACTTCATGCTATAGCAGAAGCACAAAAAGCTGGCGGTTACGCAGCTTTTATCGACGCTGAACATGCTTTAGATGCTGGATATGCAAGAAATCTTGGCGTAGATGTTGATCAATTAATTTTATCTCAACCTGATACTGGTGAACAAGCTTTGGAAATAGCTGAAGCGTTAATTAGATCCGGAGCAATTGACTTAGTTGTTATTGACAGTGTTGCGGCGTTAGTTCCAGAGGCTGAAATCAGAGGTGAGATGGGAGATTCTCATGTTGGTCTTCAGGCAAGACTTATGTCACAGGCAATGAGAAAATTATCCGGTGCTTTATCAAAGAGCAAAACTATCGCAATATTTATTAATCAAATCCGTGAAAAAGTCGGAATAATGTTTGGGAATCCGGAAACCACCCCAGGTGGTAGAGCCTTAAAGTTCTATTCTTCTGTTCGTTTAGAGATTCGTAGAGGCGAACAAATTAAAGAAGGTGTAGATATTGTTGGTAACAAAGCTAGAGTAAAAGTTGTAAAAAATAAGGTAGCTTCTCCGTTTAAAACTTGTGAAGTTGACATTATCTTCGGAAAAGGGATTTCTAAAGTTGGTGAAGTAGTTGATATTGCTTCAGAAATGGAAATCATCAAGAAGAGCGGTTCATGGTATGCTTACAAGGACAATAAAATCGGTCAGGGAAGAGAAAACGTTAAAAAATATCTAGAAGAAAATAATGATTTGTATGAAGAAATTCTAAAGCAAATTACCGATGCTATGAAGCTAAAAGAGAAACGTTAATGTTTCTCTTTTTTTTCTGTTTAAACTTTAAGTCTTTGGTAAATATCTTTTGACTAATATCAAATAATAATATATAATAAAAACATCAAAATATAGTAACAAGACATTTTACATATAAAAAATTAAATCGAAAAGGAGATAATAAAAATGTTAGAAATTATTATTTCCAGTTTCTTAGGTTTAATTGTTGGTGGACTTATTGGATTTATGGCTCGTGTAGCAGTCGTTGAAAAGGGTTTTCAAACTGCTAAAAATAAATCACAAAGTATTATTGACACAGCATTATCTCAAGCGGAAAGATTAAAAAAAGAAAAACTTTTAGAAGCAAGACAAGAAATTCACAACCTAAATTTAGAAAACGACAAAATATTAAAAGAGCGAAAAGCTAATGCTGCAGCTCTGGAAAATAAATTGCACCAAAGGGAAGAACTGTTAGAACGACGTTCTTCTAATTTGGACAAACGTGAGCTAAATTTAGATCGTAAAGAAGAAGTTTTAGATCAAAAGAAAACCGCATTAGATGATAAAAACCTTGAATTGGAAAACTTAATCAAAGAACAAAATGAAAAGCTATTTGAAATAGCAGGTTACACTGTTGAAAAAGCCCGTGAAATTATCATGGAGAGAACTAAAGAAGATATGGTGGGTGAAATTGATCGCTATATTAGAGATGAAGAGGAAAGGGCTAAAAATGAGTCCCAAAAACGCGCTAGAGAGATTATTACTAACGCTATTCAAAAACTTGCACAGGATGTTACTGCAGAGGTTACAGTAAGTGTAGTTACATTACCTAATGATGAAATGAAGGGACGAATCATTGGTAGAGAAGGAAGAAATATTCGTACTCTTGAAGCCTTGACTGGTGTTGATTTGATCATCGATGATACTCCAGAAGCTGTCGTCTTATCTGGATTTGATCCAATTAGACGTGAAATTGCTAAACGTTCCTTAGAAACTTTGATTGCTGACGGAAGAATCCATCCAGCAAGAATTGAAGAAATTGTTGATAAAACCAGAGTAGAAGTTGATCAATTTATCCGGGAGAAAGGTGATGAAGCCGTATTTGAAACAGGAATCGGTAGAGTTCATCCAGATCTTACAAAGTTGATTGGTAGACTTAATTTCCGTTCTTCATACGGACAAAACGCACTTAAACATTCAATTGAAACTAGTTTCTTAGCTGGTAAAATGGCTGTTGAATTAGGTGAAAATGAAATCCTCGCAAAGCGAGCTGGATTATTACATGATATCGGTAAAGCTGTTGATCATGAAATCGAAGGATCACATGTTGATATCGGTTTAGGTCTCGCTAAAAAATATCGTGAGCCGGAAGCTGTTATCGATGCGATATCTTCACATCATGGAGATCAAGAAGCGACTACTGTTATCGGTGTTATCGTGGCTGCAGCTGATGCTTTATCAGCCGCAAGACCAGGAGCTAGATCGGAGTCATTGGAAAACTATATCAATCGTTTAACTCAACTGGAAGAAATCTCTTCTCAAGTTAAGGGAGTTGAACAAGCCTTTGCAATTCAAGCTGGACGTGAAGTACGCGTTATCGTTAAACCTAATGAGATTGACGATCAAAGAGCATATGTAGTAGCTAGAGACATCAAGAATCAGATTGAAGAAAAACTCAGCTATCCAGGAACGATTAAAGTAACTGTTATTCGTGAAACAAGAGCTCAAGATATTGCTAAATAGGACGTGTAGCCTTCTTACTTAAAAGTAGGGAGGCTATGTTTTATTAAATAAAGGAAAAGATGGTAAAATATGAGAATATTATTTGTTGGTGATATTTATAATGAATTAGGAAAGAAAGCTTTTGCTAAATACTTTTCTAGTTGTAAGCAGGAATACAAACCTAATTTCATTATTGTTAATGGAGAAAATATAGAGAAGAGCAATGGTTTATCGCTTGAGACATACAAGGATTACTTGAGTCAGGGTGTAAATGTATTTACCCTTGGTAATCATGCTTTTTCCCGTTCTGATTATCGTGATGTATTATCTCTTCCAAATGTTGTTAGACCGGCTAATTATGGTAAAGGAACCTTTGGGAAAGAATATGTCATTGTAAAGTATAATGATAAATCCATAGCAGTGATAAACTTAATTGGAAGAATATTTATGCATGACGCTACAGATAGTCCTTTTACAAAGATGGATCAGCTTTTAGAAGAAATTGAGGCTGATTATATCATTGTAGATTTTCATGCGGAAGCAACATCAGAAAAATATGCTATGGCATATTATCTTGATGGTCGTGTAGACGCAGTTATTGGCACGCACACGCACGTGCCAACATGCGATAATATCGTTTTACCAAAGGGGACGCTCTATATCTCTGATGTTGGTATGACCGGAGCTAAATATTCGATCATCGGCGGTAGTATTGAACAAGGAATTCGTAAATTTTTGACTGGTGTTCCAGAAAGAGTAAAACCACAAAAAGAATCATTATTACAGTTTAATGCAGTTTTACTTGATTTGATTAATAAGAAGATTGAAAGAATCAACATATTTGAATAGGAGAATAACTATAAAAAGTCAACGTAAAAAATAAAACAAAGATAAAAAACCTATTTTTAATTAATATAGGTTAAGGACTATATAAAAGTCCTCGCCAGA
>JBAYQC010000030.1:0-13482 GCA_041677365.1 Candidatus Izemoplasmatales bacterium
ATCAGAAAAGCGGATGTTTATTTCCTTTATCTTGAATTTTTTGTTTACTATCTTCGAGTTTATTGGTGGCTTATTAACTAATACTGTTGCTTTATTATCAGACAGTGTTCATGATTTAGGCGATTCTATTTCGATGGCAGTAGCGATATTTTTAGAAAAAAAATCAAAACAAAAAGCCGATTATAAATATACCTATGGTTATTATCGCTTCTCACTTTTAGGTGGTCTGATTACTTCAGTAATCTTGATATTTGGTTCTGGGATTATCATAATCGAAGCTATAAAAAGAATAATGAGTCCTGAAGCCATTGATGCCGAAATGATGATTTATTTCGCTATTGTAGGAGTTATCGTCAATGGGCTAGCAGCTTTAAACGCATCAAAAGGAACAACTTTAAATGAAAAAGCTATATCTTTACATTTATTTGAGGATGTATTTGGCTGGGTTGCGCTCTTAACAGCTGCAATTGTAATCAAACAAACTGATTTTTATATTCTCGATGCGATACTTTCGATAGCATTTACTATCTTCATCGCGACTCATGTATTCAAAAACTTAAAAAAGATTCTTGAAGTTTTTTTAGAAAAAGCTCCTGAAGGTCTATCAATCGATGAAGTAAAAACCAAACTTTTAGAGAATAAAGGTATAAAGAATGTTCATCACATTCATTTGTGGACCATAGAAGGATCAATCCCCATCATTACTCTCCACGCTAGACTATCTAGAGATATCTCCATCGAAGAGACTTCTCAAATAACTCAATGGATAAAAAATGCACTTAAAAATATGGGTATTCTTCACTCAACAGTTCAAATCGAATTTTTTAATGATGATTGCGACAAGGTTGACTGTGATGCTTTAGAAGTCGAAGAGACTAATCACCACCGCCACCATCATCATTAGTAGAATATAGAGGTATAAGTATATGAATTTATTTATTCAACAAGTAGAGTTACCAGAAATGGAACTCGCATACACAATGGCAACAAACTATAGCAGTGCCTATGAAAGAATCGAAAAGTATTTGGTTCAAGCAAATAAAAACATTATCGATGCTGTTTTATATCATGCAGAAATTAAGACAATGAACAGCAAAATTGTTTTTTTGTACACTGATGCAATCAAAGATTTCGATGAGTACGAAAAAAATGAAATTCAAATTTTATCGGTTGAAAAAGGTATATATCTTACTCTGAAACTTGATCGAGAAGTTTACCAAAAATTACTTTTTGGTAATAAAAAGCTCCAAGATACCTTTAATAATGAAATTGAGAATTATTGTAAGATTCACAACGTTGTTCAACATTTCCCTGCCATTCCCTACCTAGCATTAAATGTAGATGGTAAGGAACAATTATTCTTTCCCGTTAAAAAAGCAGTCTAGTTTTTTTGTAAACTAAACTGCTTTTTTTTATTCAAAGACGATTTCAATTGTTGCTTGATTGTCATCAATATTCTCTATGGTTATTATAAGGTCAATAGGGAGATTATTATACCAAGTATAATCAGAGTAAACCGAATCACCAAAACTATCATTGATTAAAAACAGATCACTGTCTTCAACCACTTCATACTTTTCAATATCATCGCCCATATCCGCTTCAACTATTTTTAATAACTTGTCTTCGGTATCAGTGTTATTGTTATTGAAAATTGAATAGTAGTATAAATCAGGATTATAACCATCATCAATTGCCGCACTTACATGAAATATGATAATACCGGGCTGAGTAAAAATATAATTTTTATCTAGTTCATTTAGTCCTTCAGGACTGTAATAACTAACTAATAAATATTCATCAAAAATTGTATTCTCCCAGTTATCAATAATTAATATTACATCTCCATTTTCAACATGTTTGGATATATCAACTGTCATTGATTCTTCAATAACAATCGGTGTTATCCATCCAAGCAAGATTTTGGAAAAAGCATCATGATCACCGATTGTATAATCCATCATAAATGTTCCTAATCCGCCACTGTTAATTAGATCATCAGGATAATAGTCATAATAATCTTCAAGTCCCAACATATGACCGGTTTCATGAATAATTGTTCTAGCATTAACTGATTCATAATTCTCGTAGAAGAAGTCTAATCCAGACCAAACATAATAGTTCGGCATTACTCCATCAAAGTTATCTTCGTAATAGTAATAATATTGATAAGCCCACCAAAGATCTGAACCACTGGTAAAACTAATTTCATGATTATAAATTATATAGATTCCATCGATATAATTATCACCATTGCTATCATAATCCTGATAATTGATTATTGAATCATAATAACTTAAAACTTCGTAGATGATATCACTATCAGGATGTGGTGAATCAGGATATAGATATTCACCACTTACAGGGTCAGTCGCATAAAAATTATCATTGTCAGTTTCATATGCGCTAGAATTTTTGCTAGCGGTATAAACACCAAAAATATCTGCATTAATATTTAATTGATTGTAAGAACTCTTAAGATAATAACTATTTAAAGATTCATATTCTAAATCATTACTCAAACCATTAAAAGCTATCTCCGCATCATTAAGGGCTTTTGTATGATCGCTTATCAATTCATCAGGAAAATCAACGATAAACACCAATACATCAACATCACCATTTGCAGGAATGCCTACTGTACTAAGTTCATCTTGAATCAAACTATATCCAGTAGGAATTATCGGAGTATTTAGCTCTGTGGTAGTAGTTGAATTATCACTAGATGTTAAATTAGTTATTGCTGTTGTTGCTGTAGTTTCGAAGGAGGTTGTGGCATTTGTTGCAGTTGTTGTATAAACCTCGGAAGTGTAAACTGTCTCTGTTGTGGATTGTGTGTCTAAACTATTTGCTGAAGAAGTATCATTGCTACTGGAGTAGTCTAGATAATCAGAAGTACTAGTGATAATAGTATTTTCAGTAGTTTCATCTTCAAAAACAAATTTTATACCACCTAAATCACATCCAACTAGAACAAAAGCTAAAATTATTATACCTATATATATAGCAACTTTTCTCAAATTTCATTCCTCCTTATTTAATATTCTCAATTATAACACAATTATAAAAAAAACACAGTTTATAAAAACTGTATTTTTTAAAATTTAACCTTTTTTATGCTTGATTTCCTCTGCCATGACCATTACCATGGCGATAATTATGTTCGAATTGGCCTTTGAATTGATTTGGAGTAAATTGATAAGTATAAATTACTTCTCCAGTTTCACTATCAGTTTCAGCTTTAATTCTAGCGTTTCCACTTTCAATTATTTCTTCGCCTTCACTTATTTCATAGTTTAACATTATATATCTTACATTATCAATAGTTCTAATGTTGAAAATAAAACTTGAAGATTCTGTCTCATTACTGAACTCTAATTTCACATGAGTCATTCGATTTTTTTCAAAAATCATTACTTTTGATTCATTAATAGTAATTCCATCTTCTACCATTTTATAGAAGAATTTTTCTCTACTATTATCTTCAATGTCACTTTGATAGTTTACCACAACATAATTATCTTCATCAATAAATGATCTTAAACGATAAATTTCTTTATTATCATTGGTAACTTTTTTTCCTTCAATGTTATATTCTGTGTCTTCGTAAATAAGAATTCCAGTTAAACCTTTAACAACTAAGTTATCGTCTTCATCTTGAAAACGGAAATTATTCTTACCTTCAGGTTGTTCTTCATTTAAAGGCTCTTCAGGGTCTTCTAAGATAAATTCGCTGTAATAAAATATATAAGACTCATAAGTACCATCTAGATTTTTTACCTCATATACTAATTTGTAGGTAAAGTCTTCACGTTCAGATTCACTTTCAGTCACAGTTAGATTATCATTTCCTAAGAAAGCTTCCATCAGTTCTACATATCGATCAATGTTATCGATTTCTTCATTTATTACTGGTTCATCTTCCTCAGTTGTTACTTCACTTAAAGGTAAATAAGACACTTCATCAATATTAGTTTCATTATAATTCATGAGCGAAGTAGCAGAAAGTGCTTGTAAGGTAAACAATTGTTCATCATCCACAAACTCTTTCTCGCTGTCAAGGTTACATCCTAATAATCCTAAAGCTAAACCTAAACCTAAAAATACTGTTAAAATTTTTTTCATAATTAATTTCCTCCTAATATGCTTTACTACATATACGAGTAAACATGTTATTTTATTGGAAAAATTTAATTAAATCTTCCAGGATTATTATTTCCTGGGTTTTCTTGAGGACCTCTAGGTCTTTCAAATTCTCCATCTCCACTAACAGTGTAACGGTAGCGATATCGATTTTCAGCTTGAACAAACTCAAGATTTACATTCATGTTTCCTTGTTTTGATTGCTTATCAGTTATAATTTCATAATCAACTTCTAGTTCATCTAAATTTGTATTGTATTTTCTTTGTAATTGAAGTTTGATTATAACTTGATTTCTTTGACTAGTTGATTTTACTTCCAAAGCTTGATTAACTTTAAATATTTCGATTAAATCTGATTGTACTAAAGAATTATCTTTATAATAGCTAAAATTAAATTTCTGCTGCAGTGTATCTGATTGATTGTCAATAGTTAAATAATCACCATCACTGTTAGTTACTTTAATTAGGTTATTTTCAATAGTGAAGTCGTAGACCATATCATTAAATTCGACTATTCCATTCAAAGGATTTTCATTATAGTAAATCTTGAAGATTAACTCTTCTTTGCTTAGATCACTGGTAATGTAATTAATAGCGTATTCGAATTCATCCTTATCGGATTCAACTATTTGATAATTAGCTGAACCTTCTTGATTTAAGATTTTTTCCATAAGACTGATTATTGGATCAATTTCTAAAAAATAATCTTCTATGGCTAAACTATCTTCACTTAAATAAGTCTGAGACAAACTTTCGATATTATAGTCAACTTGATTGCTAAGTTCTACTAATTCCTCCTCAGCAAGTAATGTAGCACCCGACACAATCTGAAAGCCAAGTATCTCAACGTCATTCGTAAGTGGAGTTGCAGTAGAAGTTCCGGTTGTATCAAAATGATTTATCAAGAATATCACTGCGAAAATAAGCACTAATGAGGTTAATGCTACTTTTAGAGAGCGCGCAAAGTTAAAATTTGAAACAAATTTCTTCTTTGGCTCAATATTAATGTTCTCTAAATTAATTCTTGATATAACATCAGGAATCTCTTTGATTGCTTCAGCTTTAATTCGCGATTCAATTTCTTTTCTTTTCATTTTTCCACCTCCACCTTAAGATATTCTTGAAGAGTTTTAATCGCCTTGTTATATAGCCATAATACAGTGCCTAAAGGTCTATCAACAATTTTTGCAATATCTTTGAATTTCATTTCACTTACTGCTCTTAATAAAACTATTTGTTTTTCTAAATCATCTAAGGGTTTGACCAAATCCAAAACCGTATAGGTTACGGGATCAGTTTTTAAGTCTTTATGATAATAATCTTGTTCTTGGGGATCATATATAGTTTCTCGTTTATGCTTGCGGTAATAATCAAGGGCATTGTTCTTGGCAATTTGAATTAACCAAGCGTTAAAATTCCGTCCGCGTTTATAAGTGTGAATCTTTTCAATCATTTTTATATATGTATCCTGCATCAAATCTTCAGTAACTGCTTTGTTTTTAACAATGGATATGATCATTGAAAAAACACCTTTTTTTGTATTCTCGTATACAAATTCAAAAGCTTCATTATCTTTTTTAATTAGTAAATCGATATAATCATCGAAATCGATTTTCATATCTTCACCTCGAGTAAATTATATCACAAATTTCAAAGAGTAAAGCTTTTCTATTATTTATACGCACAACTCTTGCATTTTATTGGTAATTTAAAATAATTTAAATCAATAAATAAAAAAAAGATGTTATAATGTTTTTATATTTACAAGGTGGTTTTTTATGAAAAATAGAATCTGGGAGTTAGATTTCTTCCGTGGCTTTGCGATAATGATGATGATTTTTGATCATCTAATGTATGATTTTATGATTCTTCCAAGCCTATTTGGAAACTATTCACAAGTGAATAATGAAGTTTTTAATTGGCTTAAAGACCAAGGTAGCCTATACTGGCACTCAGATTTAAGATTTTTTGGTCATTTCTTCTTTTTAGCAGTGTTTTTGTTGATATCAGGAATAAGTTTTAATTTCAGTAAAAACAATCTTCAAAGAGGTTTAAAACTACTTATTGTAGCTCTTTTGATAACTGTTGTAACACTTGTTGCAGAAATCTTAACCGGATCAGGTTTTCTAATCGTTTTTGGAATAATCCATATGTTTGCTCTAGCGATTATTATTACGTATTTTATTAGAAAATTTATCAAGAATGAGTTAGTAATTCTTGTGATTGGGCTCATTATTTTAGGAGCGGGATTTGTTTTCAAATTTTATGATATGACATTTCAAAGTAGTTTTTTCTGGAAAGACTTACCAGAAATTATTATTGGCACAAAAGCTTTTGGCGCTGACCATTTCGGTTTAATACCTTATACTGGAATTTTACTTATAGGTACAGTTATCGGTAAAACATTCTATCAGAACCGGTTGAGTTTGTGGCCCAAAGTAAATCTCTCTTCAAAGAATTTTTTCATCTTTTTAGGGCAAAAATCGTTAATTATCTTTGTTGCTCATCAAATTGTCTTATTAGCATTAGTTTATTTAATTGGTTATATTTTTGGATATCGGATATAGGGAGGATTTTTATAATGGAAGCTAATTTAAGTTTATATCAAGCGGTAAAACAAACAGCTAATAAATTTCCTGATAATAATGCACTTTTATTTATGGGAAAATATGTTACTTATACAGAACTGATAGAAAAAATCAATCAGTTAGCAGCGGGAATCAATGAACTTGGAATCAAAAAAAATGATGTAATCACTATGGCTTTACCTAATGTGTTTGAAGCTATTTATAGTTTTTACGCAGTTAATAAACTAGGGATAATTGCTCATATGGTACATCCGGTTACTCCAGTAAAACAGATGTTAAAGTTTATGGAGACTACCAAATCTAAGATTCTAATAATTTTGGATACCTTTTATGAAAATTATGAACCACTATTAAAAGAAGGGGTAAAACTATACTTAGTTACACCTGTTGATAGCTTTGGGTTCGTAAAAAAAATCGGCTACAAGCTTTTAAATCGCAAAAGACTAAAGAATATAAAGCACACAGATAATGTATTACCATTTAATGATTTATACCTAGAAAAGATGGTTTCTGAAATCGATAAAGACCCTATGGAAACTGCTACCTACCTTCATAGCGGCGGAACCTCTGGCGAGCCAAAGACTATTGAATTATCTAGTTTTGCGATTAATTATCTTGCAAATACTACTTCATATATTATGGATAGAGATGATTTCAAGAACAAACACATGTTAGCTGTTTTACCGATGTTTCATGGATTTGGCTTATGCATGGGTGTTCATGCTATGCTTAAATTTGGTGGAGTAGACACCTTAATGCCTAAATTTAATCCTCAAGAAACTATTAAATTAATTAAGAAAAATCAAGTTAACTATGTAATAGGTGTACCTTCTTTATTTGAAGCTTTACTTAGACAACCAGAAGTTTCTAACCCCTTAGTATGTAATCTAGAACAAGCATTTGTAGGAGGGGACTATGTCGCTCAAGATTTGAAGAAACGATTTAATCAAGCAATGGATAAGGTTAATTCCAAAGCTAGATTACTCGAGGGGTATGGATTGACAGAAGTAGTAACAGTGTGTTCGGTAAATACAATAAAACATCAAAAATATAACACAGTTGGAAAACCTCTACCCGGAATTGATATATCAATTGTGGATGTTGAGACTAAAGAGTTTCTTAAAGAAAACCAAGATGGTATTATCGCAGTTTCAGGTCCGACTATGATGAATGGCTATTTAAACGATGAACAAGCAACTAAAGAAACAATTATTTTACGAGATAATAAAAAATGGGTTTTGACTGGTGATTATGGAAATATTGATGAAGAGGGTTATGTTCATTTTAAGCAAAGATTAAAACGAATTATCAAAGTATCTGGTATGCCTGTTCTACCAGCTGAAATTGAAAATTTACTGATGAATCAAGAATACATATCTGAAGTAGCTGCTATTGGAGCGCCCGATAAAGATAAAGGATTTGTAGTAAAACTATTTGTCGTTTGGGAATCAAATACCAATCCAGTTAATTTTGATGAAATCAAACAACTGATAAAAGAAAATCTTGGTTCATATGCGGTTCCTCGTGAAATTATTATCTTAGACGAATTACCAAAAACAACAATTGGAAAAACCAATGTAATAGAGTTAGAAAAAATGTAAAAAAAAGAAGTTGAAATTTTCAACTTCTTTTTAGTAGATACTTAAATAAAAAATCTCTGTGATACATCGCGGAAGTAAAATACGGTAAGCATTGTCAACATTTCTTGAATTCTTCTAATATTGTTAATATTATCTTTAAATATTGTTATTGCTGTTTGTACATAGCTAGAAGCTATTACCTTGAGAAAATAACGATCAAATTGTTTAGGGTAAATCGTATTAATTTTATTGATGATTATATTTTCAATCTGAGTTTTTAGTTTAAGATAATGAGAACTATTAGAATCTAAAGTAATAATATAGATTTCTCTAGTATAAGGTTTCAAAATACTCATAACATAGGCGATAATCTGATTAGCATCTTCATAGGTGTTAATCCTAGTTATGTTAAGTTTGATGTCAAAACGACTAATATCATCAATAGCTCTTTCTGCTGGCAAAAGTATCTCTTCATACAATGTTTCTTTATTTTTGTAGTAGCGATAAATGTTACCAACAGTTATGTTTGCTCTTTCCGCTATCTGTCTCATATTAGCATCTTGAAAGCCTTTTTCAAAAAATTCAAGAATAGCACCTTCCACTATTGCATTTCTAACACTTTCTTTTAGAACTTGCATGGACATACCTCCTTTACATAAATTTAGCGCTTTATGCTTTTATTATATAGAAATGATATTACAATTCAACAGAAACTGAATTTAATTACATAATTTTGTTATAATACAACAATTAAATATTAATTCAAGAACCAATTTAATCATTTTTCATTATTGTTTATCGTTTAAAATTATTTTCAATTAATATTGTGAAAAACGCTTAGTTTATTGACATTAAGTTTTCTAAGTTATATAATTTTACTATATTGAGAGGTGTCCTATGAAAAAAACTTTAAGTTACATATTTTTATCAATTATAATTTTATTAGTAACTATTGTTTCTGTACCGTTTAACAACTTAAATCAATGGGGTATTAATCTGCCTGTTTTTTTAAGTGTTTATGAGTTATATCTTAAAGGTGGCATTGCTGTTGTGACAATTATATTTGCGATTATCTTTTTGATAGTTGCTAATAAACAGCAAAAAGCTGATGGAGATGTCAAGCTTTCGACCAGGAATATGGCCGTTTTGCCAGCCTATGTTTACTCTTTAGCAACCATGTCTTCAACTGTTTTTATTTCATATCACCTTTACAAATGGTTTGAGAATACTCAAACTCAATTGATTGTACTATTAGGTGCTGCTGCAATAGTTTTAGTGATTTTCTTCATGGGTTACTTTTTGATATCTGAATTCAAAAAGACCAATAACACCGGAAGAGTTTTTAGAACTATAACCAATATCTTATTAGTAATTGCAACTTCAGGAATAGCTTACTTTAACCTAAATTATCGTGTAAGTACCTATTATCCGCAAATTCCCACTAAATTCACTCTCTTGTTTGTTCCTTTATTTTTTATTCTCTATTTAGCATACGTTATTATGTCAAATCGCTATAACAAGCAACAAGCAGAGGAAGCATCTTTAGAGAATGATGTTGTTCAAGCTAAAAAAGATAAAAACATTCAATATGACGAAAAATCAATCATTGTTCCTAAACAAGAAAAGATTACTAGTCATAGAGAAGATTTAGATCCGACAAAGATAATTTATGCTGATGTACCTGTTGATCCAGAGTTCTCGAGAATGATTTCTAATTCGAATCAAGCAACGTCAATTGAATATTATATTGAAAAGCCGAAATTATTTAAACCTTTAGATCCTACTTTCGACGAACTGGTTGATTATGTTAGAGAATTACCTCAAGTAGTTACTAAACTTGATGAGGAGAGAATTACTTTTTATGTTGAAAGAGTTCCATTCTTGGTTTTGATGAACTATGGAAATTATTATCGTATGGCCTTTAAATACGATTTAGAACAAGGAATTAGATTAATCATTAAATACCCAACTATATCAAAAAACAAAGCCACAAAGGATGAACTTTGGTTTAAAGCAAATAATTATGGCGACATTCCTAAAGAAGTTATTTATCAAATAGTTAAAAACTCCCATAGCAACTACATTAATTAGCAACTCTATCTGAGTTGCTTTCGTATACTAAGACTAGGAGATTTGTCTCTTGGTCTTTTCTTTTTAGAAAATAGATGTATAATGAGGATGAAGGCGTAGTTAACCTTTGAACTATGAGTTCGTAAAACGAGTTACACTTCGAGTGTTTATTCCTCGTCTACGCCTTCCCCTAATACACGCGAACCAAGAGAGGAGTTTCTTGGTTTTTCTTTTTGCGAGGCATCGCAATAAGAAAGTCGGAAAAGGATAGCGAAGTTGCTTTTGAGTGTATGAACTCGCCCAAAAAAAGTGTTACCTTATCCATTTGGAAAATGAGCCAGTTTAGATCTAGTTGAACCATGAGTTCGTATCAATCACGAAAACAGGACAGTATCCAAACAAGAACCGACCGTTACTCCAAAAACGAAAGGGGGTGAAAGAGAATGAAACCATGTATCGCAATTGACATATCCAAAGGCAAGAGTTACTACCAGGGATTCATATCATTGAATGAACCATATACAAAAGCGAAACCAATTCATCATGATAAAGTAGGTTATGATGAATTGATGTCTGTAGGCATGACTATGAAAGAGAAATATGGAGATATTGATTACGTATTTGAATCAACAGGAATCTATCATAAGGGATTACAAAATCGTTTAGAGATGGAGGAACAAAAATATATTATCTTGAATCCATTGGAAGCAGCGAAAATACGTAAAAGCAAACTCCGCTCTACAAAGACTGACAAAAAGGATTGTCAGAGTATCGCACTAGCTTATTATACAAGAGAACATGAGCCACACAACAAAAAAGATAAACTTCATGAAACACTCCAAATCATGAATCGGGAATATAAGTTCCTGATCCAGATATTACGCCAAATGAAAGTAAGATTTAGAAACCTATTAGATATCGTATATCCAAAATGGGATGAGATTTACAACAATCCATATACCGAAGTTCCAATGGCATTACTGAAGAAATATCCACATCCTGAAGAAATTAAAAACAAGCGTGAAGAAACGATAGCCAAATATCTAGAGAAATCAACCACTCATCATCACGCGTTTTCATTAAATGAAGCACGAAAAGTGAAATTATACGCTGATAAAACAGCTTCAGGATGTCATAGAGATGGATATGAAGTGCAAGTTCTATCTTCACTAGCAAAACGCCTTGAAACACATCAACAAGCAGTAAATCAATGTTTAGACAGAATGAAAGGATTAGTGAATGACAATCGTTTTTATGATCAACTTCAATCCATACCAGGTATCGGTTCAATTCTAGCAATCAGATTATTTGCGGAACTAGGAGATTTAAGTCGTTTCTCACATTCAAGAAAACTCGTTGCTTATGCCGGAATCGATCCGATTGTTTATCAATCAGGACAGAGAACTGGTGAGCATCTATCCATTACCAAAAAAGGAAACAAAAACTTACGATGTCTTTTGTATTTAGCGGTTAATGCCAATATTAGAAGCAAGAAACCAAATTCTATAATTGACTTCTACAACAAAAAACGGCAGCAAGCCAACCCACTGGCTTATCGTGCCGCCGTCATAGCTTGTGCAAACAAATTACTTAGAATAATCTACGCTATGCACAAGTCAGGAAATTACTTTAAATACTAATCCAATTACATTATAACTCAATTTATCCGATTTGATATCGGATTTTTGGTTTTGGTTAAATTATTAATAAATTATTAGTACAAAAGTCCTTGACTTTATTTATCTAGTTTTTTTTGCTTTTTTTATGTAAAGCAATTGAAGGAAACATTTTTCTATGTTATTATTTAAACAAGAGGTGATTAAATATGAAATTAGAAGAGGTTGAAGCGCTTAAAGAGCAATTAATCAACAAGAAAAAAACGCTTTCAAAAGAAGAACTTGCAAACCTGTGTGATGAATTTGATAAACGCTTTATCTATGAATCCACAAGTTTTGATAATGACGACTTTACCTATGAAGATGTTTGTTTCTTGTTGGAAGATCATTCAAGAGAATTTCCTGACAAAAAAGCTAATCGTAGACAAGCTATAATTAATAATTATCACGCGATTAATCAGGTGCATCGTTTAGTTCAGAAAAAACAAGAACTTAGCGAAACAATCGTTAAAGACCTTCATCAAATGTTAGTTGAAGGAATTATCACCGGTGGAGTATATCGAACTCGAGATTTATTTATTCTCGGAGCTAAACACGTCCCCCCAACATATTTAAAGATTTTTAAGAAGATGGATCAATATTTTAGCGATTTAGAGAATCCAGATTTAAAAGGTTTAAAAAAGGCAGCTTTCGCTCATTTGCAATTACTGAAAATATATCCATTTATGGATGCTAATGGAAGATTAGCAAGATTGTTATTGAATTACCAACTTGAGCTTGAGGGCTACTTGCCTGTTTCGATAACGAAGGAACAAAGAGATGATTATTTCCATAACATTGATGAATATAAAATAAACAAAAGAATAGAACCCTTTGTGGAGTTCCTCGCAGAGTTAGAGGCAAAAAGAATAGAAGAATTCTTAAAGAGAGATTAATTCTCTCTTTTTAATGAATGGAGAAAACTATGAAATATGTAAACTATCCTTTTAAGGAAACCAAAAGATTAAGTTTTTATTTAGCGACTGAAGAATATCTAGCTAGAGAATTTGAAAGTGCTGAATACTTCTTTATGTGGCAAGTAAAACCCACAGTAATATTTGGCCGAAATCAACTGATTGAAAATGAAGTAAACATGAAATATGTTAAAGATAACAATATTGAGTATTACCGAAGAAAATCAGGTGGCGGCTGTGTTTATGCCGATTATTCTAATATTATGTTTTCGTTTATCACCCCTAATTTTAATAAAGATTTTGTATTTAGCACTTATTTAAATAGGGTCGCTGATATATTAAAGAAACTAGGCTTAAATGCCTATGTTTCAGGTAGAAATGATATTTTAGTAGATGGTTTAAAAGTTTCTGGAAATGCTTTTTATCAGGTTAATCATAAATCAATTGTACATGGAACCATGCTTTTTGATACTGACTTAAGCATTATGGTAAAAGCAATTACACCGGACAATGAAAAGCTGATTTCTAAGGG
>JBAYQC010000031.1:0-13343 GCA_041677365.1 Candidatus Izemoplasmatales bacterium
AGACCTTTTTGAAGAAGAAGGATTCTATTTCAACACTGATGGTAATATGATTGCTTTTGATGAAGGCAATACTACACTATCATCTGGACCTAATGGTATTGAAGGGGATTATGATGATGGCTTGCCTGCAACTTATTCAGAGTGGGAAACCTTAACCAGCAATATGAAGCTTTTTGGAGTTTCACCATATATTTGGACAGGATATTACGACTATTATAGAATGCGTTATCTAACTTCTATCTGGGCTGATTATGAAGGTAAAGAAAATTTTGATCTAAACTTCACTTTTTCTGGTGATTATCAGTTCCCAGAAGACAGTTCTTCAACAACCATTGACATTACTAACGCTTACCGTTTACAAGAACAACCTGGAAAACTTTACGCTTTGAATTTCGCTGAAGATATCATTAAAGGCGGATTATATACACCTAATTCATTTGACACTGTTAATACTCATACTATGGCTCAACAGGAGTTCTTATTGAGTGCTGTCACTTCAAATCGGATTGGAATGATCGTTGAAGGCGGTTGGTGGGAAAATGAAGCAAGAAGTTTCTTTGATACAATGGCAAAAAATTATGGTGAAGAATACGGATTTGGTCAAAGACGATTTGGTTTCATGCCAGTTCCTAAAGCTGATGATGGAAGTTCATCTTCTCGAACTACCTTAGTATCTTCTACCGGGAACTCGGTTGTAGTTATTTCTAAAACAACTGCAAATCTTGAAATAGCAAAAGATTTCGTAGAGTTCGTTCATCGTGATGAATCTTTAAGAACTTTTAGTAGAATGACTGGTTCAATCAGACCTTATGATTACGATTTACAAGAAGAAGATTTAAATGATATGAGTTACTACGCTAAGAATATGTTTGAAATTTATTCGAATGAAAATACTGATATTAGCTACATCAGCTTATATTATCATGATGCTTTTGTTGAAAAAAGAGCGTTCTTAGGTACTAACTTCTGGTGGCAAACTAATATTGATGGAAATTATTATACAGATCCTTTCTATGAATTATCACAAAACTCCTCGTTAACTGCAGAAATGTATTTCCAAGGGTTGCAAGATAATTACACAAAATCTAGATGGGATACCCAAATGTCTGAATACTACAATGACTAATTTTAGCTATCAGGAGGTTTGAGATGGCAGATGCAAGACGAGAAGTTTATTTTGATAAAGAGTTGAAAGGCTTAAAAAAGCTTTTTAAACCTTTAATTGTGCTCTGGATAATCTTTAAACGTTGGCTAAGCGATGTCTTTTATTCATTGGAAGTATTGATTCATAATATTTTTAAAAGTAAGAATGAAAAGCCGAAGAAAATTGGAACTAAAAGAAGAGGAGAGCGAATCTTTTTTATCGCTCTCATCGCCTATCCAATTCTTCAGTTTTTCATTTTTTATGTTGTGGTGAATATTAACTCTCTATTACTAGCGTTTCAAGAGTTTAATATTGAAACGGCAACGTTTCAATATGCTGGGTTTAAGAATTTTGCTTTATTCTTAAGAGATATTACTCAAGATCCAGCGATGAAACAAGCGACGATCAATTCCGTCACTTTATATTTATCTACTCTATTTATCGCCTTACCTTTAAATTTAGTATTCTCTTTCTTTTTATATAAGAAAGTAGTTGGTAAGGGAGTGTTTAGAGTAGTGTTATTCTTACCACAGATTATCTCAGCCTTAGTAGTATCTTTGATGTTTAGATATTTTGTGGAAAATGCAATTTCAGAAATTATTGGTTTTAATCTTTTACAAACAAAAAGTACTGGGTTTTCAACCATAGTCTTTTATACAATATGGGCTAGCTTTGGAACCCAAATCTTAGTATACACTAGTGCAATGTCGAAAATTGACCCTTCTTTAATCGAGTTTGGTAGATTAGAAGGTATGAGTATGTTTCAAGAATTTAGATATGTCACTCTACCTTCAATCTTCCCAACGATTACTGTGTTCTTAGTGGTTGGGGTAGCGGGACTATTTACCAATCAAGCGAGTTTATTTAACTTCTACGGACCTACAGCTAGGGGAGATATGCAGACATTAGGATATATATTCTTTGTTAAGGTTATCAAAAATAATGATGCTAGTTTTGCCCAGTATCCCTATGCATCAGCGGCAGGTATATTATTTACTTTGATAGCTGCGCCTGTAACGATTATTGCGAAAAACCTACTAGAGAAATACGGACCTTCGGTGGATTAATATGGCTAAATTAAAAGAACTCGTTATCGAGAAAAAGAAAAGACAAATAGGTAGACATATATTTTTAACAATCGGATTAATCCTTTTAACAGCTTATTCCATTTCTTTCTTGATGCCATTAGTTTGGGCGCTTTTGACATCTTTTAAACAAGAAATTGAGTTTATGTTGGATAAATTTTCCATTCCTAGTAATTTCGATTTAGCTAATTACTATACAGCATTCAGAACAATGAGAGTCCCGATATCTTTAGAAGGCGGAACCGTCTACGTATATACTTGGGAAATGATATACAACTCTGTAGTTTACACGGCTTTATGTACGATTACCCATACATTAACCCCATGCATCACCGCTTACGCCGTCGCAAGGTTTAATTTTAAATTCGGTAAAGTAATCTACTCGATTGTAATTGTAACGATGATTTTGCCAGTAATCGGTAATTTAGCTTCAGAGATTCAAGTTTCTAAATTTTTAGGTTTATACGACTCCATGTTTGGACTAGCAATAATGAAGGGTCACTTCTTAGGGATTAATTTCTTGATTTTCTATGCAGCTTTCAAGAGTATTCCTAAAGATTATTCTGAAGCTGCACAAATTGATGGAGCTTCGCAGTGGAAGATAATGACGCAGATAATGTTGCCAATAGTTAAAACAACTATTAGCGCAGTGGCTTTATTGTCATTCATAACATATTGGAATGATTACACAACTCCAATGATTTACCTACCTAGTCGACCAACCATTGCTTACGGTTTGTATTATTTTAATCAAACCACGACCAATGAAGCTAACTTTGTTACCGTTCGAATAGCTGCGAGTATGTTGGTTTCAGTACCGATTCTACTTGTATTTATGCTATTTAAAGATAAACTGATGGGCAATTTTGCTGTTGGTGGAATAAAAGGATAATTTTTTATTAATCGACACTTATTTTATGAAAGGAGAACGCTTGTAATTATATATTACAAAGCAAAAATGATAGGATGACTTTTACAAAACGATCGCTAAGAATCATGATAGTTTTTTGGGCTTTCTTAATGGTATTGGGAGGAGCCTGGGCAATTGGAAGAGCCAGCCATATTTCTGGTTTGGAACTTGAGGATGTTGATAATTTGTTCATTAACGAATCAGGAATTGAATTAATTACTGATAGTGAAGCACCTGCTTCATTTAAAACCGCCGATGGCGGTACGGTTGAAAGAGATTTCGACTTGGGTATGAAAGGAGTATTGCTAAAAGCTACTAATCCCGGATCATCAATCGATTTAGCCAGACAGTTTTCTGGTAGTTTTGAGATGACTTTTAGAGCTTATTCAGAAACTTCTCATTATGATGCAAGTGGAGAAGACTGGAGATCAACTTCAACGGCAATGACACCTTATGCTGATTTAAAAGAAGTAGCTTTTGACTTCACTGATAGTGAAGGATCAAGTTTTACGGTTTTGATTACTGCTGGTGAGAGATGGAACACAATTACTCCTGCAGCCAGGGTTAGAATTTTTGGTTCAGAAATAGGCTATCACTATTTAGGAGATTCAACTGTTGAGAGCCAGACAGCTTTAAAAAATTCTGGAGGTTATTATACCAGGATAGGCGGAGCGACTTTTGCTAATGTTGCTAGAAGAGAAACCTTAACGAGCGCAAACTCAGTTCCAGTAACTTTTGGCTATAATGCAGAGACTATGGAAATATATGTTTTGCATTATGGAACTTCATCTGTAAAAGATGCTGAATATAGAGTTGTTCTTGATCTTGATGATCCAAGTATGGGCCTGAGAAAACTTAATGAGTTTAAAGATTACTCGGTAAGTATCAGGATGAACCAAATCGCTTCTGGACAAGAAGCTAATATGATAATTTATGATATTAACGGACAAAGCTTAGATGGAGTAGAGTTTGAGAACAATATTGGACCAAAATTAACCTACAATGTTAATCGAAAAATCCTTATTAATGAACCCTTCGTTATTACTCCGCCAAAAGCTTTTGATTTACTAGAAGGTACGATTCCTTTCTCAGGAAATTTAAGAGTTGTTGATAAAGACGGTATTGGTGTTGATGTTTATGATGCCTCAGGGAATGTGATTACTGATAATTCATATTCAGAGAATGCATACTTTATTCCAAATCAACCAGGTAGTTATAACATTTTATTACAAGGCAAAGACGGTGAAGGATTGTTAAGTGATGAAAAGACTTATACAGTTCAAGTTGTTGAAGAATTTATTGATTCGAAATATACCTTGGATGGTAATTACATGGGATTAGTTGAATCGGGAACTATAGGTTTAAATAGTAATTTTACTATATACCCCGCTTTAGTCGATAGTGCTATGCACTTAAGTAGTGAAAGTTTAATCGCTAATGTCACACTTTTAAGAAACGAATCTGTTTATAAAGAAATTGACAATTTAAGCTTAACTGAATCAACAGATATTATTCTTTCAGATACTGGGAATTATCAATTGATATATTCTACTCCAGATTTTGCTGAATCTGGAAATACATATACAATTGACTTTACGGTGGATAGTCTTGTTCCGGTGTTTACATTAACTAATGGTATCGCCAATATGCAACCGCAAAATGCGATAATCAGTTTACCAAATGCCAAGGCTGTTTTAGGTGCTGAATCCAAAACGGCATCTAAGTTCTTATATGGTCCAGATGGAAGTAGAGTCGATATTAACAGTAACAATCAAGCGACTTTGACCGATATCGGCATTTATAAAGTTGTCTATATGGTAAACCTAGGACAAACCTATACTTACAATCACTATTTTGAAGTTGGATATAGTACTGATAATGTATTTACTACTCCAAGCAGAACTGGTCTAATTGAATCTAATGCTAATTCTGGTGATTTATTTCCGGAAAAATTAGAAGGAATAAAACTTACTGGAAATCAGGAAAATGATACTTTTATATATCAAACTACTCTTGATTTATCACAAAACACAAAGACAGACAGTTTAATTGAGATGATGGTTTTACCTTCAAAAATTGGTTCTTTAGATTTTTGGCAATTCACCATTAAGCTGACTGATATTCATAATCCGAAAAATGCAGTGAACATCATCGTTTTTAAGGGAAGTTGGGGAAATGAATGGTCTTATATCAGAGCCGGAGCCAATAATCAAATGCCTTCAGGCTGGGAAAATGGTGTGGTATTAACTGCTTATAATACCGGAACCCCAGTAGGTTTTAGTTTTACTGGCGAATCTACTCTTAACGCTGAGACTTTAAGATTGTATTATGACAATTTTGAGAAAGCAATTTATGTCGATAATATAAAAAGACCTGGATACTCATATGGTAATCAAGTCATTGATTTAGATAGTGTTGATTGTTTCAAAGAAAATTTGTTGTGGGAAGGTTTTACCACAGGCGAAGTAGAAATGAGCATATCTGTTCAGACTTTACAATCAAGTTCAGCTAACCTGTTAATTAAAAGTGTTAATGGAGTTGATTTAGCTGGTAAGTGGTTAATTGATGATGAAGCACCACAAATATTCACTGATTTAGGCTCTTACAAGGAAGATGCTTTACCTAAAGGCGAAGTCGATAATCCTTATCCGATTTTTCCTGTTAAAGCTTATGATAAAATTGATGGAATTATCGATTATCGAATCCGGGTATTCAAGGATTACCAAACTGCAAATCAGGTTGAATACTTAATGGAAGAAGGAACATTTATTCCTGATAGTCCAGGGAATTATTCAATAGTATATAGTTCCACTGATTCAGCCGGCAATTCTGGTAGTAAATCAATATTGATTACTGTTGAAGAGAGTTTATCTGAACTAGATTACCTTTTTGATGATGTGCTTACAACTGATGTTTTTGTCGGAACCAGCTTTAATTTACCAGAAGGAACTGCTTTAGGTGGTTCGGGATTAAAGGATGTAAACATTAAGATTACTTCACCGAGTGAAAATGAAGTTGCTTTAATAGATAATCGATTTGATGTATTAGAAGCTGGTACATATGATTTAGAGATTATTATTGTTGACTATTTAGGAACTAAGAAAACAATTACTTATGCAATTGAAGCTACTTATAGCCCTAGTCCAATAGTTGAAGATATTCATATTAGACCAGTGTTCATTTCCGGAATTACTTATCTGTTACCGGATTTTGAAGCTTATGACTATTACACTAATCCAGGGGTAAAACAAGAAGCAATTAAAAAGATTGAAGTTAGTGTTGATGGCATTACTACAGAAATAATTAATCGTGAGTTCACCCCAGAAGTTAGTGCGAATGGAGAAGAGATTACGATTACTTACAGCGCTAAAGCTATCGGAAGTAATGAAACAACCATTAAAACTTTCACAGCTAATGTAGTTGTTGTAAATGATACTTTAGATACTATAGATCTTTCAAGATTTTTCTATCAAAAAGATATAGTTTCAGTTAATAAAACTGCTAGTTACATCGATTATTATATCCAAGAAAATTCTGAATTAACTTTCGCTAATCCACTAATTGCTAACCAATTAAGATTTGAGTTTACCGTCCCTGAAAATTATAATAATTTCTCTGGAGTCGTTATTACTTTGATTGATAGTGAAAACAGCGATATCGCTGTTGATATTAGAATTGAAAAACACCCAAGTAATTCTTCGACAACCTCTTACTTAAGTATAAACGGTGGGGAAAAGCTGGAAGTTTCTGGAAGTTTTTATGAAGTAACAAGTTATGCTTTTAATCTTCAATATAACGCTACAAGTAAATATTTAGTAGATCTTAACGGAAACCATTTACTCGATAAGATTAGAGAAACAAATGCAGGTAGACCATTTACTGGATTTGCAAGCGGAAAAGTATTCTTAAAATACAGTTTTGAAGGTGTTAGTGGTGATAGTGCGATTAGAGTCGTGACGATTGGAAATCAAGTTTTCTCTGATGATACTTTAGATAGAATTCGTCCTCAAGTAGAACTTAAGTCTTTCTTATATAAAGTAGGAGAGATTAATCAACCCTTCACTGCTCCTGGAGCTTATGCTGCAGATGTATTAGATCCATTTGTCAGTATGACTTTAACAATCCGTAACTCTCAAGGAATAGTTTATGAAGGACCAATTGATGAAGATTACGTTTTTAATCCTACTGAGTATGGAATGTATCGCTTTATTTATAGCGCAGTGGATAGTTCAAACCGCAAACTGGAGACAACTTATCTTGTCACTGTAAAAGATCGAATTCCTCCGGTCATTACTTTACCGGAAGAACCTGTAACCCAGGGTCAGGTTAATGTAGAAATTGCTTTACCCGAAGCTACTGTTACAGATAACTTTGATGAAAATGTTAGATTATGGGTATTTGTCTCTGAACCAAATGGTGAGTTAAGAGCTCTAGAAGAAGGCGTATTTACTTTTACTCCAACTTTAACTGGAGAATATACAATCACCTATTATGCTCAAGATAGTTATAACGCTTATGTTTATCATCAATATAAAATCATTGTGAATTAGGAGGTACTTAAAAAACGATGAAAATACAATTTAAAATTTTATTGGTTGTTGTGTCTTTATTATTGGTAGCGGGAATAGTTACGACTATTATTTTATTAACGGATTCCAATGAACAACAAACAACTGTACCAACTGATAACTTTAATACAACCGAAGATGACCCCGACACAGATATTTACTTGTTTAATGAAGGGGCTTCACCATATAGCATCGTTATTCCTGAAGAAGCTTCAGGTGATATCGTTTTTGCGGCTAACGAGTTGGTAAACTTTTTCCAAGAAGCAACTGGTTATGTCTTGCCAGTAATCGAAGATACTGACTTAACATTTAACCCTGATGATTACTATTTATCGATTGGGAATACCACAATTCAAGCTGGAAGCGATGTAAGTGTAACTTATGAAGAATATGGTTTGGATACCTTAAAATTAGTTAGAAAAGGGAATACGATTATCATGGCTGGCTCTAATGATAAGGGCGCAATGTATGCGATGTATGAGTTCCTAGAAAGAACTTTTAATTTAGAAACCTATGCAATTGATGAATGGTATATTGACACAGAAGTTGAAACTGCCTTTATTAAAGATTTCGATGTCTTAGAAATCCCTTTATTTCCAAGACGTTCTGTAGGTTTATTCCCTTATACAATCAACGAGACCTTCCGTAATCGGATGCGTCAAGAGTTTTATAGTACAGATTGGATTTACTGGAGTCATTCTCATTTCCGAATATTACCTAAGGAAATTTACTTTGAAGAACATCCAGATTGGTACAGTCCAGATGGTACACAATTATGTTTAACTAACGATGAGATGAGAGCGGAATTTACGCGTGTGGTAATCGAACTGATGAAAGAACATCCAGAATACAGTTACATTATGCTAGGGCAAGAAGACATTAATACCTTCTGTACTTGTCCTGATTGTCAAGAACTTGTCAATCAATATAAAGAAAGTGGAGTTATGATGCATTTTGTTAATAAAGTAGCTGATGATGTCCAAGCTTATATTGATGAGTATGAACCAGGAAGAATCTTCTTTTTAGGTACATTTGGTTACCATAAAACGCAAATTGCTCCTGCAATTTTAAATGATGATGGTGTATATGAACCAATCGATGATACTGTACTCCCAAGAGATAATGTTATGGTTATGGTTGCGCCAATTCGCGCGTGTAATTCTCATGATTATTATTCAGAATGTAACCGTGAAACTGAACAGGTTTTAAGAAGCTGGGATGCAGTGGCTCATGATCATATGTTTGTTTGGATGTATAACAAGGTTTTTGGCCAATACTTTTTACCATTTAATAATTTCTCCACTTTGGTTGATAACTATCAAATTCTAGCAGACATGGGAGTTTCTTTTGTTTATCATCAAGGAAATAAGGAAACTGAAGCTGGTGGTTTACAAGAAATGATGAGTTATGTAGAGGCCAAATTGATGTGGGATAATAATCAAAACCCTGATGAGTTAGCTAGTGATTTTATCGAGCATTATTATAAAGATGCTGCTCCGCATTTCCAAGAATACTATGATTTAATTAGGATGACTTACACAATTTGGGAAACAAGAGATGGCAAGCACGCATATAACTCCGGATCAATCTCTTTAGAGACATACAACAGCAATTACTGGACTAGAGATTATTTAGACAGTTTATATAACCTCTTCGATGAGATGTTAGAAAGTATAGCTCATTATGAAGAAACTGACCCAGAACTCTTTGAGACGTTAACCCTAAGAATCAAGAAAGAACGTTTAACAGTACAAATTATGTATTTAGAGTTTTATTTCGATGAATTTACCTATGATGAAGCGTCAGAAATGATTGATGATTTTGAATATGTAGCTTCAAGATTTGGAATTACTGTATGGCGAGAAAAATTAGGGGTAAGAGATGTTCCTGAGACTTTACTTACGGTTTTAATCGCTTCATGGAGAAGCGAATTACAATTAAAAAGATAATAGATAATATTTTTAAAGGAGGAAAGAAATGAATTTTAGTAAGAAGCGTTTTTTGAGTATTCTGTTTATAGCTATATTTGCGTTTGCTTTAATAGCTTGTAACGGCGATACCACAACAACCACAACCGAAACTCAAGGTTCAACGACTGAGTCAACAGAAACAACTTCAGAATCTACGACTGAGTCAACAACCGAAAGTACAACCGAGTCGACTACAGTGTCAACGGAAGAAGAGGTTTTTGTTCTCTTAGATAAAACGACTGCTGTTTTAAATGTTGGCGATGAATTGACTTTAGTCGCAGAAATGACTGATTCAACCACTCCGGAATTTGTTTGGACTTCATCTAATGAAGAAGTTGCAACAGTAGAGGGCGGAGTTGTGACTGCACTTGCAAAAGGGCAGACAACAATTAGAGTCAGTGTTGGAAGTATTTTTGCCGAATGTAGTGTTACTGTCAATGATGTCATTGACTTAATCTTCCCAGAAGTAGCTGAAACGGCTTTTGTTGGAGACACAATCACACTAGGAGCTTTTGCACGAGTAAATGGTGTAGATGACTACGACAATATCACCATAACTGGTGAAGGATTTTCTGTAGATGGTGATGATGTGACATTTACTGATTCAGGTGTAATTGAAATCAGTGTAGCTTATCCTGGAGTAGATGCAATACTTCGTTCAATAAATGTATATCATGAGGTTAAAACAATCGCTGATTTTGAAGCGATAGCGCTTGACTTAGATGGATATTACATGATGACTGCTGATTTAGATTATGAAGGTAATCCTTTGAACACAATTGCTCATTACTCTGACGGATATTCATCTCCAGAAAATGGCTTTTCAGGAATCTTCGATGGTAATGGTCACACTATCAGTAATTTTTATGCTTATTATGCGAGTGATCCAGCGATTGTAGCTAATTCAAGCCCATTTGGTTTGATTGCTACATCAGGAATTGTTAGAAACGTTAACTTTATCGGCGTTACTATTCAAACTAGAATTGCTGGTGGAATTGCGACAATCAATTATGGACTAATTGAAAATAGTTTCGCTCAAGTATATGTTACTTATGACACTACTTCAGATGTTAATAACCCGATAGGTGGTTTAGTGTCTAAGAACTATGGCCAGATCAAGAATTCTATAGCTATAGTTGATATCAAACCAGGTATTGCTGATGTAAATATCGGTGGCGTAGTTGGTAGAACTTTAAACGGTTCAACAATCGAAAACTCATATTCCATAGCGCCTGTTGGACGTCATGAATCAGCTGTTCCCACGAATGGAGATATGACTGGAGACTTCACTAATTTTGAAGGTTACAGTGATTTAGCAACATTTTATGCAGAAGCAACACTAACTGATTTTCCATCATTATGGACATTAGAAGCTGGTTTTTATCCACATTTAGGAGTAATAACTGATCAAATATTAATTACGAATACTCTAAATGAACTTTATGCTGGAAAATCATTACAGATTGAAACTGATCATAATTATCCAGTATTATATGAACTTAATGAAGCTATCGCTGGTGTTAGCATAGATGAGTCTGGATTATTAACTGTTGCTGACACTGTATTAAGCGGTACAGAAATTACTGTGTTGGTGAAGAGCGTTTTCTGTCCTGACTGTACTGACGAAATCGTAATTACTGTCTTAGAAAACAACTATGAAATTACCGCAGATGTTACAGAAGTAAACTTCGATTGGATTCAAGGTGTTTCAGCTGCAACAGAATATGAAATTCTTCACAATATTCTAGTTAAATACAATGGCGAAGTTTATACGGGTGAATACGAAATAGTTTCATCTAATGAGACGGTAGCTATCGTAGACAATGACAAAATTGTGGCTGTTGGCGATGGCTCTACTACAATAGATGTTATTATCGATTCACAAGTATTATATTCAATTCAAGTTTCATCAACGATGTTTATTCCAATCACTACCACTTCTGAATTCTTAGCTATTGGAACTGATTTAGATACAATGTCAGGTAAATACATCTTGATGAATGATTTAGATTTTGAAGGAGCAGCTATACATGCTTTTTCATCATGGAAGACTAAAAATGGTGCAAGTGGTTTATACTTTTCTGGAATTTTTGACGGAAACAACCATACAATTGCAAACTTTGAACCTCACCAAAACTTAAGTGACTCTAGCGATAGAGACCGGGCAATATTCGGATATATGAGTTCAAACGCTGTTGTTATGAATACAAACTTTATTGGTGTTATCGGTAGAGATAGAGTTGCAGTTGTATCTAACTGGAACGAAGGAACAGTCAAGAATATCTATGTTGAGATGTTATATGTTTCTACAGCTACAGTAGACAACCGTTCTGATGTAAATCCTGCTGGTGTAGTAGTTGCTAAAAACCGTGCTGGAGCAACGGTTGAAAATGCAATCACTGTTCTTACTTTCACAGAAGAAGCTACAAGACAATATATTGGTGGAGTTGTTGGATCTAATTCAGGTACAGTGACAAATGTTCATGTGATTACCAATAATGAAACAACAAATGCAATTTCTAAACCGTATGCAGAAGGTACAGTTACTAATGCCGAAGCATATCCTGATTTAGAAACATTCCATGCGACAGCTGATACAACAGCTTTTGGTGAAGATTGGACAATCCAAACTGGATTCTTCCCATTCCTTAACAATCTAAGTGATACTGTTGAAATTACAGTTGAAGCAACAAAAGTTTATTTGGGTACTTCACTTGAAATTGCTACTTCAAGCAACTATGGATTACTTTACGAATTAGAAGAAGCATTAACTGGTGTTGAAATATCAGAAACAGGAATGCTTACAGTTGGTTTAGACGCAGTTGTAGGTGAAACTGTAACAATCAATGTTTACAGTAAGTATGGTGTTGCTCAAGATTCAATTACTTTAACAATCTCAGAAAATAACTTTACCGTTACTGCAGTTCAAGATGATTTTGATTTTGAATGGATTAATGGTTATAGCGATACCGCTGATTTCCAAGCACCTATTGGTGTAACTGTTTATAATGATGGTGTAGTTTATACTGGAGCGTATGATTTTGTAGTTGCTGATTCAACAATCGCAATCGTTGAAGATGGCTTAGTTAAAGCCATTGGTGATGGACAAACTACAATTAATGTAGTTGTAAACTCAGTAACTCTTTATACATTAAATGTAAGTTCAATCAAATGGAATCCAATTACTACAACTCAAGAGTTTGAAGCAATTGGTACAGATTCAACTACCTTAGCTCAAAAATATATTTTAATGAATGATATTGACTTTGGTGGAAACGGACTTAATACCATCGCTCATTACAATGGTGGATACAACTCAAGAACCAATGGTTTTGCTGGTATCTTTGATGGTAACGGCTATACAATTAGTAATTTCTATGCTTATTATGCACCAAACACAGCGATAGTAGCTAACAGCTCACCGTTTGGAACAGTAGCTGAAACTGGTGTTATCCGGAATGTTAACTTCACTGGCGTTTTAATAAAAACCAGAATTGCTGGTGGTGTTGCGACAATTAACTACGGAACAATCGAAAATGTTTTTGTTGAAGTTCATGTGACTTATAACACTTCTTCAGATGTCAACAATCCTATGGGTGGCGTAGCTTCTAAGAATTACGGAACAATTGAAAATGTAATTACTGTTCTTACAGTAAAAGATGGAAT
>JBAYQC010000032.1:0-13075 GCA_041677365.1 Candidatus Izemoplasmatales bacterium
AACTCAAAAATTCAATTTTAATAGTAATACCAATTTTTGACTTACCAAAAATGCGAATACTCTGATTCGCTTGGAAAATTATATTATCTTGAAAAATCGGTGCGAGGTAAAAATCTTTCTTCATGCTTATGACTCCAAAATTCTTAGTTACTTAGGGGGTTAGTTTTAACCCCCTAAGTTAAACTTAAGAAGAAAATATGAAAATTATTTTACAACTATGTTGTCCATAGTCATTGTGCCAGTGTTACCTGAAGCTAAGTTAATCATCAAGCTAATTTGTGTTAAGCCTTCTGGTAAGTCAGAAACTTTTATATAGAAATAAGTTCCTTCGTCAGTGTAAGAAATTGTACCATAAGTAGTTACTTGTACAAAAGTACCGCCAACATAATGAAATGCTTGGAATACATTACTAGTTCCAACTAATTCCGCTGATGTTTTTACATAAATACCAATGTATTCAGCACCTAAAGCAACTAATTCCGCTTTAGTTACATCAAACTTAATACCGTTAGTTGATGGTCCATAAGTAAATTCTAATAAATTATTATCGCCATCAGTTGTTAGTGTAGCTGCTGTTAATCCCCAAGAACCGCCTGAAACTCTAAAACTTTCAATCCTTGGCCAATTAGCCTTGAAATCAGCATCATCAGTATAACTTTCAAAATTTTCTACAATGTTTACTATATCGATAGTAAATTTCATAGGCGTAGCTGCTAACCCTTCTGAGTCAGTAACATTAACAGTTATTTCATATGTACCCATAAGAGGATTAGCGGGATTTAAAGTTCCAAAGTCAAACATTCCTTGAGTAGTTGTAATTACACCATCTTCAGCGTCATTGATTTCAATCATCGCTAGTAAGTCTGGTAATAAACTTTCGATTGAAGTTCCTTCAACTAAAGTCATTCCGCTAATAGCTGCTAAATTTTCGTCGCTGATAGTGATTTCAGGAGCGTTATTTGTATCTTCAGGAATAACGATAAAGTCTTGTTGAGTAAAGACGATATGGTCAAATATTAACTGTCCGCTAACACCAGTTGCACAATTTACAACTAAAGATATAACGGCTGTATCCCCCGCTATTGAACTAACAGGAATAAAAACGAATGTTCCGTTTCCTAATTCCGAGAAATCGCCAATAATAGTAGAGGTGATTTCAGTATGAACTCCAGCTGCTGTATACCTGAACGCCTGGAATTTAGTCATATTTGCAGTGTTGGTTGCTTGAATGTAGATTGCGATGTATTTAGCGATTGAAGGAATATCATCTTGAGTAATTTTAATCTTAATACCATTGGTACCTGAACTTACATCTTGAATCAGATAATTATTATCTCCATCAACAATCAATTCACCTTTAGTTTTAACAAAATCACCACTCGAAATTCTAGTTCCAACGATATTGTCAGTTGTATCCGCTTGATAAGCGGTATCATCTGCATAGCTTTCAAAATCATTATAAACGAAGATGAAATCAGTTACACCTAATAAATATATTGGATCTTCAACCATTACAATACGGTGAATACTATATGATCCGGTAACTTGATTATCTCCACTCCAGTTATTGAAACCAAAAGCAAAATCAGTTATTTCTGAAACAACTTTTTCTGAACCAGTAATATCAATATATGCCCATCCGGTTTCTCCGATTGCTGGTAAAGTAATCGGATAAGAGTTTTGATTATCTGACCAATATAACCAAACATAAGCGCTAGTTACATTAGTGTTATTGGTAACCATAAACGCTAAGTAGTTAGTTCCATCAACTCCGCCTAAACTAGAAAGTGAGTCATATTTTCTTGAAAGGATCCAACCATTATTAGCAGTTTCTGGTAATGTAAATATCAGCGTGTTATTTGTTGCATCTAAATCCATAATAGTTGATGTAGTTGCGTCAACTCCATTAGTTCTTTCTGTCCATTCTGCTTCAAAAGCAGTTTCATCAGTGTAATCAAAGTCATCGATTACAATTGGTTCCGGAACTGAATAAACTGGTTCTTCAACAACTATTTTTTCAAGTTCAGCTTCAGCTTTAACAACAGTTACATAGTGAATTTTATAAGAACCATTAACTTGATTATCTCCAGCCCAGTTATTAAATCCAAAAGCAAAATCAGTAATTTCTGAAGAGGTCTTTCCACTATTTGTAACATCAATTACTACCCAGCCACTTTCACCAATTGCTGGTAATGTTACTGGATAAGCATTTTGACTTCCTGACCAGTATAACCAAACTGATGCTGAAGTTACATTGGTGTCATTGGTAATGTAGAATGCTAATTTAGTATATTCATCTGTTACACCAAAGCTTGCTAGTGTATCATATTTTCTTGCCAAAATCCAACCACCATTAGGTGTTTCTGGTAAAACAAATTCTAAAACACCATTTTCATCAAGATTCATCTTGTCGGAAAGATCGTAATTGGTACCATTTGTTCTTTCAGTCCATTCTGCTTCAAATGCTGTTTCATCCGCATAAGTAAAATCATCGATTAATAATTGATCAGCTTCAACTACTAATTCTTCTAAAGCGAAATCTTTTAGATAGAGCACATTGCCATTATCAGTATCTAAATATCCGTATTGGAATTGGAACTTAACATTTCCATTAGGAATCGCTTTATCTGCGGTAAAGACCATTTCGTAAGTAGCGTATTCATCAGTAATTTCAATAGTTTTTAAACCGCCAGTAAAATCATCTATCCAAGGTTCAACCCAAAGTGTTGAACCGATTCTCAAATGAAGTTCAGTAGCTGTATCAGCTTTAATAGTAAAGATAATACGATAAGTATTGTTTAAAGTAAATAAACCTTCATCTAGATAATATACAAGTCTTCCAGTATCCCAGTCATCTTGGTATTTAACTAAATCAGTTATTACATATGCTTCTTCGGTAAAATCTACTGAAATATTGCTGTTATGAATTTCATCAGGCATTAATAAATCTTGAACTAAAGTATATTCGGGTTCTACTTCTTGAACTAAATCAAAATCTTGAATGTATATTGTATTAGTATCATCAGCTGGTAAGTTACCAAAAGTAAACTCAAATTTAGTGTTAGTCAAAATTTCCTTATCAACAGTAAAGATTACTTCATAAGTTGTATAAGTATCACCAATAGAAATTGTTCTTAGTCCACCGGTATAATTATCAATCCAAGGATCAGCTCCTAGAGTTGCGCCAATTCTAAACATCAGTTCAGTTGCCACATCAGCTTTTACAGTAATTTCAAACTTATAAGTTCTACCATATACTAACTCACTACTATCAAATAGATAAGTCCAACGTTCTCTTTCCCAAGAATTAACTTTATAAACCATACCAGTAATAACATCAGCTTCTTCAATAGGATCATAAGTAACTGTTGATACGCCTTGAATACCGTCAGGTGTACCTAAAGCTGTTCTTGTTGATTCATCCCATTCAATGCTAATAACTTCAACTGCAACAATCTTAGTTCTAACATTTCCAGCTGCATCAGCAATTTCGTAAGTTAAATCAAACTTACCTTCTTGGTTAACATAACCGCCGTCAACGAAAGCATCTAATCCCGTAATAGTTATGTCGTTTGGATCTAAAACTCCATCAACGTTATCATTTACAGTAACGTTAAATAAAGGATCAAATGGATCACCTAAATTAACAGTAAAATCATTAACACCAATAACTGGTGCTTCTTTGTCATTAATAGTAACAACAAATTCTTCTACAGTTTCATTACCAGATAAATCATAAACGGTAAATGTAATTGTATATGTACCAGCAACATTAAAGTCCAAACCACCATCATCAACCATTTCTGGCAATACAGTGATTACGCCGTCAACGGCGTCAACTGCGTCAACTAGTTGATGAAGTTGTACTTCGCCCAAATTAGTGAATTGGTCAAGAGTTGTCGGAACACCATCTTTAATAGTCACCACTGGTCCAACAATATCAGCATTTTCTTCAGTCAATACTTCAATTTGTAAGGTATAAGATGTTGTCTTATCCCTTGAATCAGTAGCACTAAAGATTACATCATATGTACCAGCAGTATTCATATCAACAGCACTTGCATCAATAGTTGGTGTAAGTTCTACCATGCTCATATCATAGAAATTAATGTAATTTGCCCAAGTCGGTTCAGCATCACCAACAGTAAACTTAATTGGTAAATCTGCGCCTTGATTTAAGGTATAAGTAGGTGGATCATATTCAGTAACTACCTTATACATATAAACATCTTTAAATGTTGTAATTCCATCAACGCCAATATTTGAGTAATTAAAATTACCAAGATTAAGTTCAATCTTATAATCAGTATAACCAGCTGTTGAAGTTAAAGAATCTAGTTTAAAGAAGAATGTAAAGGTTTGATAATCACCATTAATATCTAAAGTCATATCACTTCTGCCATTAAAGTCATCAATCCAACCATTTGCTTCATCGGTATCAAGACCCATTCTAAAGCCTAATTTACGATCGATTGTTGTCTTAACAGTGAAAGTAAACATATACCAGGTATCAACTTCTAATCCAGATGTAGGTTCTTTTAGATAAGTACCTGCAGCTGATAACCAATCTCCAAGTTTAGTAATGGTAATACTCATAGTACCTTCAACTGCATCATAAGCAATACTAGCTTCACCATTATTACTCTTTTCAATCCATTGATCATCACTTTCATTTTGGAAAGTTGGATCGGAAATAAATCCTGAATCAATCAAGTTACCAATTACTACATTTCTTGTGTAATTAGTTTCGTTACCACCAGCATCAATAATAGAGTAAATGACTTCATATTCACCTGCTGTAGTTAAATCTAAAGTACCGTAATCGATAGTGATTTCACTAGTGATATTTCCATCAATATCATCTACTGCAGTAACATATTTCAATAATTCTGCTTCTAATCCAGCTTGAGTATAATTTACTGGATAAGCAATTTCTGCAGTTGGTACATTAAGTACAGGAGCTACCATATCTCTAACTTCCGCAAATGAAATATCAACGCTAAAGTCAGTTAAAATAGCTTCATCATCAGCAACTGTAAACGAAACATCAGTTAAACTTTCTGAAATCACATAGTAAATCGTTGTCGTTGCTTCTGTAGTAGAAACATCTACTGTGTCTAAAGAGGAAACTTCATCGTTAAGATTAACGTTGATAGTACCTGCAGCTGAGCCAGTAGCAGTGAGTTCTACTTTAATATAGGTAAAATCAGCAATACTTGTGTTGATTACTCCACCACTAAAAGCTGGTGAAGAATAAAGGGTACCATCTAAAGTAAAATCACCCATTGCATAAGTTGTAGCGTCACCGAAAACAAAATCTCCGAATGTTACGGTAATTACTCTGTCTTGAGTAGTTTCGTTTGCGCTTTCATCTTCTGCAGCATATGTGAGAGTATAATCTCCAGCCTCCCAAATATTTACTTCTCCTGTATAGGTTACAGGAACATCTCCATCAATAGTGTCATTAGCGCTAACTCCTGCCGTTGGATCAAAATCCTGACCGACATATATTGTTTTAGGGCCAACTCCAGCTAGTAATGGGCCTTGTGTGTCTGTGAAAACAACAGTAACAGTTCTATAAACTGTGGTTACATTTCCGTCGTTATCCACAACTGTGTAACTTACTTCATACTCGCCTACTGCCATTAAATTGACATTTCCGCTATATTGAATCTCAGAAGTAGGAATTACTCCATCTTCCGCATCATAAGCGGTGATACCTTCAAGCGGTATAAAGCTTGAGTTTTTCTCAACTGTTACATCTTCTGCACCTTCGATAACTGGATCGGTATCGCTTGTTACAGAAGTCGGTTGAGTGTCAGAGCTTTCTGTTGTGCTTTCAGTAGTACTTTGTGTAGTACCTTCGGTTGTAGTTGATGATGTTACACCATTACAACCAACAATGATTAACGCAAACAAAAAACTCATCATTAGTAAAATAAACTTTTTCATATAAACCTCCTTATATTTTTTATCTTGTTTATATTATTTTTTAACTTCCAGCGATTCCGGAACGGTCAACGCCTTCAATAAACCATTTCTGAGCGAATAAATATACTAACAATAATGGGAAAATGGATATTAAAGTCATTGCGTACTGGACGCCTAAGTTATAAATACTATTTACTGAATCTAAGGTAACATTACCTTGAGCATACATCGAACTATAAGTAGCAATAAAAGAATCTAAGCTCATTGGTAGGGTAGTATAATGTGAACCAAAATAAAGTCTTGCTAGTGCAGTTTCATTCCAATACCAGACAAAAGAATATAATCCACAGATTAGAAATGCCGGTGCTGCTAAAGGAATTCCAATCCGAATAAATGAGCGAAATACATTAGAGCCGTCTACTTCAGCGGCTTCGAATAACTCATCGGGAATAATTCTAAAGAACTGATAGAAAATAAGGATAAATATTGTCTGTCTAATCCCATTCCCAAAAATTGCGGGGACGACAAAAGCTCTGATTGAGTTCATTAAGTTCAGTTTAATACCTAAGATACTTAAATCTTGATAAAGTACGGTTGTAGGAATATATGTCAAAACTGAAGGGATTAAAAACATCGCAATCATAATTCCCATAAGGGTTTTCTTCAAAGGAAACTTAAATCTTGCAAAACCAAAGCCAATTAAACTCGAAGAAATGATTGTAGCTATTGTCGGAAGAATGGAAACTTGAATAGAGTCGAAGAGTGCATTAAAGAAATTCATCCATTGAAAAGCATTGGTGTAATTCTTGAAAGTATAATTTCTCGGAATCCAAGCCACGCTAGTATTAATCAAATCTTCTACTGTCATTAAGGATTTAGCTAACATCGCAAGTAATGGATATAAGAAGATAAAACTAATACCGATTAATAAAACATAAATTATTACTTTGAAAATCAATCCGTATTTATCGTTCTTTCCAAATAATATACGTTTAATCTTCATTTTTGTTGGATATTGCATTCAAGGCTCACCTCCTAATCATACTTTCTTGAACTTAAACGAACGACAAAACTATAGAAGCCGATTACGACAAGTTCAATTAAGAATAATATCCACGATAAGGCCGCTGAATAAGCTCTACCATAGTTAATTTCATCGGTAAGCGTACCTGCTAAAATCCCCGCTTCATCCGAATGAACATTGATAATTTGGACAATCGCATTATTGGAAAGATTTGCATAGATGATTGTCGTATAAATTACATTGATATAAATTAAAGGAATTAATGCCGGTAAGGTAATCTTCCAAAACAATTCCCACATTGAAGCACCATCAATTCTCGCTGCTTCATAAAGACTTTTATCCATCTTCTGTAACCCAGCAAGGAAAATCAGTATCTGAACCCCAGAAAGCCAAAGAATAAGCACAATCTTTCCAAAAGCTCCTAAAATCACTTCGTTAAAAACTTGAGGGAAATAGTCAGTCATAAAATTAGAGATCGTTCCACTTGCAATTGCTGGTACTGTTAATAAAGAGTTTCTTTCGAAGTTCATTAACATGTTTCCTGATAATAAAATAACTGGAATAAAGAATATGGTTCTAAATATACCAATACCTTTAAGCTTTTGGTTTAATAACAAGGCAAGAATTAGTGCGAAAATTACAACTAAGGGTACTACGATTAAAATATCTTGGAATGTTTCAATAATTCTTGTCACATGGAAGGGTTCATCCATAAAGATTCGTTTGAACTGAGTAAAGTCATACCACTTCCCAGTAATTCTCCAACCGACATCAATAATATAGTAATACTTATCGCTAAAAGCCATGCGGATCGATCTAAAGAGAATTGGGATTGAAATATAGATAAGACCAATTAACCAAGGAAGAATAAAGATAAAACCATAAATCATTCGTTTATACTTATTTGGTAAATGCTTAAATTTTTTAATTAAAAAGTCAATTCCCGTATACTTTCTAACTAGTTTAAGTATTCTACCGCAATGTGATTTAGCTGTTTTAAGCATTGCTTTTAGTTTCACGGTATCACCACCTTAAAATTATAAGGTTCAAGAGTGATGCCTCCAGTTAGACTGATGGTTTCTTGATTATAATTAACATAGATTGTGACATTGTTTTCATACATTACTTCAGCTACTCCACTTTGGATGTAGCGGTGACTAATAATTTTTTCACCAGTTACATTTAAGAGTGGATCAATAATTTTATCGCTGATGGATAGAATTGTTGACTTCCATAAATCATATTGAGAAGTATAGATGAATTCAGAGTTTGTATACCGGAGTTTAAAGGTTGGTTCCTTAGTAATTAGGAATGCCGGAGAAACTCCATACTCAATTAACCTAAGTGCAAACAAATCATAATCACTAACATAGTTAATATAGTTTGAATACATATTAACGCTTCCAACTAAGACTAGTTGAATAAAGGGAATCGAGTCGGTAACATAAGCATATTTATTAGATTCTATTGGTGTGAAAAGGTATGAATCTAGAGATTTCCATAAATATGAATTAGGTTGATAGGCTGCGAGATTATAAGCAGTTAACTCAGCTAACTCAGCTGTTAAAATATCAGCCATTTGATCACGAGAGATATTCAAAGAATTACTTCGGTAGGTAAATAAAGTATCGCCAATTGTTGCTAGAGCTAAGTTTTCGATATTAAGACTCGCATAATTATCTTTGTATTTTAAAATTGAATTAGCGACATTATCTGGGTTTGTATAATAAGCATTTAAGAAAAGTGATGTTCTTCCTTCATTAGTTTGAAATAATGAAAGTGTTGGTTTTCTAATAATATTTCTTCCTAAAGCTTGACTATAAGAAAGCATTGGGTTATTAAGGTAGAATACATTGACACCTAAATTTTTGAGTTCTTGATTCATATCCAAAAAGTCTTTAGTTCCGCCTAATATTCTGGCAGCTTTAGGCTTAGAAAAATTATTATCATAATATCCACCTTGATTCCAAGCTTGGTAAATTAAATCAAGATTTGTAAGACCTGATTCATTTAAATCATTAGTGATTTCTAGGACATCTTCATAATCAGTCATCTTAACAAAATCTTTACCGAACAAACCGTTTTTAAAATCTAAACCAATTAAGGTGAGTTGAGCTTTAGCAGCTTTACTCTCTCGATTGATTTCTAATATCTCCCGATATTTTTTTGCCATGCCGCTATATGAAGCTTCTTCATTAGCTAAGAAATAATAATCAACACTATAATCGGTAGGATAGACGTTTTCAGTTACCATTTGGAAAGAATCGCTTTGATTCGCTGAGGTTTGAATTGTATAGCGTTCTCTTAGGATAAATTTAGCGAAGGTTGTATTAAAAGGATAAGCATTATAACCATAGGGATAAGAGTGGATTTCACTATAGCCGTCTCCTTCTGATACAACCGATAAAAAGGCTGCTTGTTTATATCCGTGATTAACCCCAAACACTGGTAGAGTGGCTGTTAGTTCATCGCGGATATAACTAGTCGTAGTTTCTTCTCGGTACCTGAGAACCCCTTCATCTTCACCATAGATTCGTTTGATATATGCGGTTGAAGATGGTGTATCATTATACCTAATCAATGCACCTGAACCATCAGGTATCATTGAATACCCATTGATTTCATAATTCTCTGAACCAAAATATGGGAAAAGGTAAACCGCTCTTAAGCGATACTTAGTAATTTTTTCCGATGTGGTTCCATCGAGGTTTAATACCTTGGAAACTACATCTTCTTCCTTAATTGTAGAAGTTGGTAAGTTGACATTTAATTTATCTTCAGAAATACTCACCACTACAGAAAAACTAATACCTAAATCTTCAAATACTAAATTACCAATGACTCCATTATCAAGATATTCATAGGTGATATCCACATTATATTTAGGTCCAGAAAGATAAGATCGGTTATCTTCGATAGCGATATTATCGAGGTTGTAATACTCAATTATCACTCCCGATTCAACAAAAAACCTTGAAGTTCCACTTAACATATATTGTAAGTAATCAGATTTTACTGAATACCATAAATATTTAGAAACCTTATCATAGATAGCAATATTAAAATTACGTTCTTTAACATAAAGTTCTATTTTTTCGGTACTTGCGACAAAATCATAACCTTTAACAGCTAATTCTTGTTCGTAGTCTTCAGGCAAGGCTACTAAAGACTTATCTTCAGGTTGTCCAAAGAAGTTAGACTCAGGAGAAATCGTATAGGTTTGATCAACTGATTCTAAAACCGTATTGTTGAGGTTTTTTGCGTTGACGATTATTTGCAATGTGAAAAGCGAAATCGTAAAAAGCAAAAGGCTAATAACAAATATTTTCTTATTCACGCAAAATCACCTCCCGAGCAATATCGATAACAAATCTTGTTACTTGATTAACCATCAAGTAGACAATTAGTAAAATAATTATAATAACGACCATAAAGATTAATGATAAAAAGATATTAGCGAAGGTCTGGCCGACTGAGTAGTTATGAGTTTCTTTAATATTGAAGTATAGCATTATCACCGACCATAACAACATTCCAAAAATTCCGAACTGATAAATAAATGCTTCATTTAAAGTAAGGTAATTAGATATCAAGATTAAGAAAGGATAGATTACAATTATTGGTAGAAGCGCTCCGATAGTATTGATGTAAACCGCTTTAAAGGTTCCTTCGCCTTCCATCAATGAAGACATCAAATAATTAGAGACAACAAATATTAATATTGGAATTACGATCTTGAAAGCTTCTTTTAAAAGAATGGTTTCTTCAATGATAATATCGTTAAAGATAAAACCGGTGTAAACTAAACTGATAATATAAATCACTACTAATAATAGGAGTGTTATTGTCGCTGAAAGGGTTGTAGCCCGCTTTTCCTGTTTAACTCCGTAACAAGCATCTGCGGGGTTTTTAAGAAAGTGGAACATGTATAAAAATTCACGTATATGTCTTTGTTTTTTTACTTTAGTTTTGATATCACCAGTAAAGGCAAAAATCTCATACTTCTTATTAAAAAACCTTAAAGCGAAGATAATTAAAACAAAGATAAACATGATATAAATAGCTTTATCTAAATGGTTAATAAGGCTTATATTACGGATTTCCCAATAAGCTTCAGAGTATTGTTCCTGATCTCTAGCAATCTCAAATTGTTCTAAAGCTTTATCATATTCTTGATTCATCATATAACCTAAACCAATGCCTCTATAAGCCATATCAAGCATCGAGTTATATCTTAAGACTTCTTCCCACACTTCAATACTTTCAATATATTTAGCATTATTATAAAGGTCTAAAGCCTCATGAACTTGTAAGGCAAACGGGGTAGGTCTAAAAATTTGAATAGCATTTCTTGAAGATGAATCATCAATTACATAAATGAAATTATTAGAATCCATTGCTAGTGAAGAAGCTGAGCGAAATAGTCCAAGTTTATCCTTACCGACACCTTGGCCTCCCCAAGCAAAAAGCAAATTACCTAAATTGTCATATTCAAAAAGAAAGCCACTGGAACTTACAGCGTAGATATTTTCTTCATTGCCAGGCCAAGCATCAACGATATCGTTGTAAACATACATTCTATCTTTAAAGTAATTAATCCCACCGATATTAATTTTCTTAAGATTATTACCAGTGATATTTTCTTGATTACTTTGGGTAACTGTATAAAAATACCCATCATTGTTCAAAGTAATATTGTAGATTGGTGTGGGTATGTTCTTTGTCATTTTAACATCATCATTATTTTGGTAAATTATCCTTAACATTCGATCCCAAAAACTTAAATCAAAAGAGTTTGAAGCGAAATAATCGACAAAGCGATTATTGCTATTGACCATTAAAACTCCTGAAGTTGTTCCTTCGTTAACAATATACATTGTACGGTTATTATCAACAGCTATCTTCGTTGGTCTAAATATCAAGTTTTCCGCCTCAAGAATTGGTGAAGTTGGAGTTGAAAATTGCTTATCTAAAGTTATCGCTTCGGATAAATCAGTTTTCGTTTTATCAAACTTATAAACGTAGATACTACCGATATCAGAATTAACCTGTCCTAAACCATAATCAGCGACATAGATATACTCATCAACCACAAAAATTCCCAGGGGTTTAATGAGCAAGTCTTCGCCAAAGCTAAATAAGACTTCATAGTCTGGGTTTAAAATTACAATTCGTTTATTGCCGGTATCGGCAATATAGATGTAATCTTCACTATCGATATATAGGTCTTTAGCAGAATTTAGTGTTGAACCGTCACTGAGTTTTCTTAACATCAAAACCGCTTCGTAAGCTTCATTGGTTTCAACAAGTTCATTATTTCGGTTTAATGTATAGGTATAATACGCCGAAGCTGCTTCTGCTTTGTTTAGACTAAATACCGATAACAGTATAAAATTGAGGATAACTACTAAGAGTAATATTGCTTTTTTCTTTTTCATATCACTTTATTCCCGAATAAGCCATGGTATTCATGACATTTTTTTGTAAGAGGATAAACAAGACTATATTAGGTACAAATATGATTAAGGAAGCCACCGCACTCATTCCCTGGGCTGCAATTGCACTAGTTCCAAAGGTTAGAGTAGAAAAATAGTATGGTAAGGTTTTTAAAGCTTCATTATCAACATAAAGACTTGAGGTTTCAATATTATTCCAAGAACCTTGGAAAGCAAGAATAGCTACAGTAACTAAAGCCGGTTTAACTAAAGGTAAAACTACCCGAAGATAAATCTGCCAATTACTAGCGCCATCAATCTTAGCCGATTCATATAATTCTCTTGGGACTTGATCCATAAACTGCTTAACCAAGAACACCCCAACTGGCATTGCCAGTAACGGAACGATATGCGACAAGAGATTATTTGTTAAACCAAGTTCGTTCATAACAATGAATCTCGGTACAGCAATCGCTACTGGAACAATCATAATTGCTAACTGGTTCAAAGCGAATAATGCTTTTTTCATCTTATATTTTAAGAATGAGAATGAATAAGCTGCAAGCGAACCGATTAAAAGTGATAAAAAGATTGTTAGAGAACTTGAAAGCAGTGAGTTAAAAATATATCTAACAAAAGGAACTCCAGTTTGTGAAGTCGCAAGGATTAAATTTCGGAAATTATC
>JBAYQC010000033.1:0-12898 GCA_041677365.1 Candidatus Izemoplasmatales bacterium
AGTGGTACGTGAGCTGGGTTCAGAACGTCGTGAGACAGTTCGGTCCCTATCTGTCGCGGGCGTAGGAAATTTGAAGGGAGCTGTCCTTAGTACGAGAGGACCGGGATGGACGCTCCAATGGTGTACCAGTTAGTCTGCCAAGGCTATAGCTGGGTAGCTAAGAGCGGAAGGGATAAACGCTGAAAGCATCTAAGCGTGAAGCCCCCCTTAAGATGAGATTTCCCATTATTTTAAATAAGTAAGACCCCTCAAAGATGATGAGGTTGATAGGCCAGGTGTGTACGCACGGTGACGTGTTTAGCTGACTGGTACTAATAGGTCGAGGACTTAACTTTGCGTTTTATACAATTTATTCAGTTTTGAAAGAGGTCTGGTGACGATGGCGAAGTGGACACACCTGTATCCATACCGAACACAGAAGTTAAGCACTTCAGCGCCGAATGTAGTACTTACGTGCGAGACTAGGACGTTGCCAGGCTATTCTTTCTAAATAAATAAACTAATCCTTGATATTTTCTATCAAGGATTTTTTTTATAATAGATAATTAATTGCAAAATTAACCTTTTTCGCTTATAATTTTACCGACGGATAACTAGGAGGAATTAATATGAAAAAATTTTTTACTGTAGGTATTTTTCTAATCATCGGTTTCATTCTTGTCGGGTGCTCAAGTGGGATTGAAGATGTTAAAACAGAAATTGAGTCAATCGGATATAGACTAACAAAAAGAAGTTCTGAATCAGCAATCTACTTTGCTGGTACCAATGAAATTGTTCAAATTTACAATATTTACGATGAAGATGATAATCAATCAGGCTACATCTATCAATTTGAATCTACAGATGCACTAAATAGAGCTATCGAAGATAATGAAGAATTAGATTTTGAAATTGAAGCGAATAATATTTACAAAAACTTCATTATTTTATCCGGAAAAGCAGATATTTTAGATCATTTTGAGCGTTTAAGTAACAATGACTAAAATCAAAAGTCATAGTACTTTACCCGAAGGTTATAAAATCGATTATTCCATCGATTTACTAAAAAATCGCAAAAAATTAATAATGATAAATTTTTTAGGACTAGCGCTTGCGATCCCAGTCGTATTAGCTTATATATTAGTAATTGTTTTCACAACAAAGACTTTAGATTTATCAGAAATGGAAATATCTACTGTTCAAATGCTTGTTTTTATTATTGTACTGATTGCTTATATCTTTTTACACGAACTTACTCATGCAATCTTTTTTAAACTAGCCACAAAATCAAAAGTTAAGTTTGGATTTCATGGTATAATGGCTTCGGCATCAGTACCAGGAATTTACTTCTACAAAAAACCCTATTTAATTGCAGGATTAGCTCCAGCTGTAATTTTCACAGTGATTTTTGTAATTTTCATGTTCTTTTTGGACAACATTGATTTATTATTACTATTTATTGTTTTTGCTTCCCATTTCACTGGATGTGTAGGTGATTTTTATATTGCTTACAAATTAAAAAAATATCCTGATGATACTTTAATTGAAGATACGGGAACGGGAATGAAATTTTATATAAAAATCGCTTAAAATTCTAAGCGATTTTTTTATGATTTATGAGCTTTTAGTTTTTTTAGGGCTTTGGCATGATATTTAACAAGAACCTTGTTTTTTTTGTTTTCCGTAAGTCTAAGCATCTGTTCTAGATAATCAACCTCTTTTTTTCTCTGATTGTTTTTTTCTAAAACAGCAATAAGATTATCTAATAAATCTACTAACAATGTCAGTACTTCAGATTTATTGCTATTAAAAATATCTCTTAATAGTTCTATTCCTTTTTCATAATAATTAATAGCTTTATCTACATCTTGTTTTTTTAGATAACTTTGAGCTACTACTTTGGTAATATCATAGTGAACTTTGAAATCGTTGGGATAGACTTTTTTATAAATATAATTATAAAAATTTAAGGCGTTTTCACCCCATTCAATGGTTTTATCATATTCTTTTTTTCGATAATAAACTTGAGATAAATAGCCAACTATATGGGCGTATTCTTTAAAAGCAGTAGAAACATTGTTTTTAATAAGTTGGTTAAGATAATTAAGCGGTATTTCATAAATTGAGATGGCATCATCATTATCTTTTCTTTTAAAATAATAGTCTCCTAGTTCTATACAACAACGGATTAAGTCTCCTTGATATTCTTGTTCATCAATTTCAACACACTTCTGATAATAATTGACAGCTTCAAGAAAGTTTAAGTTTAACAAATAATCATCTTGCTTATCAAGGTAGATTTGACCCAAACTATGACTAATTCTTGCTAGATAATATAATGTTTTTGCATCTTCTAAATTGTTTTCTAAGAATGAGTCAGCACTCTCTTTCAAAATAACGATGCTCTTTTCGTACCGGTGATTATTTTGATATAGTTTACCTAAATTGTATAGGTCCTCAGCTAGCATAATTTGATTATTTGGAAGTTCTATACCTTTTCGAAAATAAATAGATTTCACTAAATTTTCCTCAGCTTCAACTAACTGATTGAAATGATTATGAACCTGATATTTAAAACCAAAAATATTTGCCTTTAACTCGCGGATGTACTCATCTTCTAATAGTTTTTGTAAAACACTATATGCTTTATCTAGTAAAGGCAATATCGGAGAATACTGTTTTAGTTCTTGATGGCAAATTGCTTGTCGATAGTAATTTGCAGCTAGTAAATATCGATCAAATTCAACATCTTTAGAAATCATATATAGTAATAAATCCTCTTCATTCTCACAGTATTCTAAAGCCCGGTCATAAAAGGAGTCATGCATAAATAAAAGCGATATTTGTCTTTCTATTTTTGCTAGAGTAATTGCGTTTTCTTTAGCGTTAATTTGAATGAATATATCCATCATTTTTTCCGCTTCAAAAAGATATTCATAGGCTTCATCATATCGGTCTAGCTTAACTAAATCCTCAGAAAACTTCCGGTATATTTCTACGTTTTCAAGTTCATCAAAACAATTTTCTAACTGATTTTCATAGTAAGTATAAAGATAGTGATAGGCTTCTTCGTGTTTTCCTTTGTCTCTTAGAAAAAGATAATACTCATAGTGGAATCGCAAAATAAAATTATAAAAAGATTCAACTTCGATACCAAGTTCATAGATTTGACCAAGTTCGTCCAACTTGGTTTTACTACCAACTCTTGCGGCTAAAGAAAGAAACAACAACTGGAGAAATTCATAAGCCTCATCTGGATCAAAATTTTCGATTAAATTAGATTTTATCTCTTGAAGAAACTCAAGAGGAGTTTTTGAAAGCGCTCCAAAAACATCATTTTTATTTATCAAATCTTGAACTTTATCAATGAGTTCACTCATATTAAACCCCTATGAATTTGCTTGGACATTAACGTCATCATCAAAGTAAAAATCTTCCAACCAAGCTTTAGCTGGTAAGTATCCATTGTCATAACTTAAGGTCATCCACTCCAAACATTCATCGATACTTTCATCAACCTCTAGGCCTTCATAATAAAGAATCGCTAAATCATACTGAGCTTCACGATTACCTTTCTGAGCTTTTTCTAGAGTTTCTTTAAAGAGATTACTAGGTTCCATATACCACCTCAATCAAATCTAGCATTATTTAGCAGTCCAGGATTTGTCCATTCTAAATTTTCTTCTATAATAAGTTTTTCCCTAAGTTTTGGCCAAAACATGTAAACATAACCCATTTTACCAGGTTTGCCTATCTCGTTATGGATCTGGTTCTCTATTTTTGGATAAACATCTGAAAATTTCTTCGTTTTTTCTAAAGGATCTTTGTTAATGAACTGTCGAAAACTTTTAGTTTTTTCGATGATTTCTACTTGATCAAAAGCGTCAATCTTTTCAGCGAAATTTAAAATATCAGCTACTGTATTATTTAAATAAGCTACCATTCTAGAATATGTGTATTTAATTTCGTTAGCTTTGTTCATCATTCTATATAACCTAATTAATTCCCAATATGCTTGATACACTTCTTCAATGTTACCCAAGTTAGTTAAATCTGAGATTATTTGTTCATATTTCTCTATTTTCCATTCATCATCTTTATTTATTTTTAACAATAATTCTAGAATTTTAACTGATTTATTGTCAATGCTATTAAAAGGATCGATTTCTTTCAAGTAACTATCATGAATGCTGTAAGCTTCAACTAAATCTGATAAATCTTCTTCAGTAACTTGAAATTTCTCACAAAAAGCAATTAATTTCAAGGTAATTTGATAAGCTGCTTTAAAATCTTGATTTTCAACTGCTTTTCCCAAAGCAGTAATCTGTTCATGTTTAAAATTATCCTTTAAATTATCCATTAGAATATCTCCTCCTAAGTAAAATCTTTGGTAACAAAAGCTTTATCAAATCTTTTTCTTTTTAAATCCCGCTTCTTTATTGAAAAATATACTACTCCATCAATAGTGCTCAAAAACTCTAAACGATTGTCTTCGTAAGGATCATATTGGAGAAGCAGAACCTCATCACTTGGAAAATCTTTGTTTAACTCTAAGGGCTTTCCTAACATCTTTAATCCTTCTGCGCGTCTTTCTTTGATGAATTCGATAGAGAAGCTTTTGAAGTTAGATATTTTATAAAAATCTTTTGAAAGATCAAAGTCAAGACTATAGATTACTTTTCCAATATTTCCGTCTTCACTGATAAAGAAATATAATATTCCCTCATCAGGCAAAATGCCATTCTTAGGTAGTTCGCTTAGTTTAATCTGCGCCAATAAAAATAGTTTGTCGTTAATAGTTTTTATATCTTTTTCCGAAATACTGGCAGAGCCAAACAATTTTGATTTAAAACAGTTTGTAGTTTCTAACTCATCTTTAATGATTATTTTAATAGATTCCATATACTATTTTCTCAAAAATTCATATTTTCGATGTTTAGAAATCTCTTCTTGATCAAACTCATGTTTAAAGAAATCACTAGTTTGATACTTACCACTTCGGTATTGATCATAGAAACTTTCAAAATCAAAACATCTAACATTTTCCAATTGTAATTGTTCAATTATAATTGGATTAAAACCCTGAAACACTTTATAATCATCAATATCGCTCAAGTAACTTACATAAGGGAAGTTTCTTCCTTGTAGAATTAAAGCTTGACCTCTTTGTTTATCTAACATCTGTAACTGAGATATTGAGATTAAAGGTTCTTCTCGATTAAATACCATCCGCTTACCACATAAAGTTTGAATTTCTTCTAAAAGACTCTTTTCTCTAGAGGTTAAAAAAATCCAATTAGTGCAGTTTCCTTTGATAGTTTGAGCTTCTTCCTGATAGATGTTAAATAGTTGTTGTTCAGATTGAACAACCAAAAAGAAGCGCATATTTCTGCTTCTTGCGGCTGAAATAATTGATGGCATATCTGTTATCTTAGGCATATTTGCAAACTCATCTAAGCAGAAATTAACTCGCTTTATTAAAGCTCTTTCCTTGGTCTTCAATGCCTCATCGATTAGTACTTCATAACTTTGTTTTATGAAAGAAGAAGCCAAGAAGTGTAAAGTGGTTTTTTCATCAGGTATAACTAAAAACACTGCAGTTTTTTCTTTAGAAATATTAGCTATATCAAAACTTGTTTTGGATAAAAGACTGTTCAAAGATTTCGAATTCATAAATGGAGAAAGCATTGTATCTACAGTGCCAAGAATACTTTTTCTCGTGTTGTCAGCGTTAAGAAGTGTGGACAACATTTTTATCGCTGCTAGAGATTGCTTAGGCAAATCTTTAACAAATTTTGCTAGGTTGGATAATTCTACTTCATTAGTTTCCTGAGCATAAGCCGCCATTACAACCACACTCTTCATATTGACCTCTGAAATATCCTTTGCTAATTCAAAAAGCAGTAGAATTACACCGACAATATAATTTGCTGAAGTAATTTCCCAGTAAGGATCTTTTTCGCTTTTGACCTTAGCTTTTAAAGTGTTTACAAAATCACTAACCATCTCAATGGCTTTATCAAATTCTCCAGATTTATATAGTTGATAAGGTTTATAAAGCGGATTCCAATACATATTGCTTTTTTTAGGGTCACGAAAGTTAAGGACTTCAATTCGGTATCCTTGACTTAACAAGTAACCAGAATTTCTTTCTAGCAACTCACCCTTTGGATCGGTGATTATCATCGATTCACTTGCATGAGCTAAAATATTTATTAAAGGCATGCAAAATAGTCTAGTTTTCTTAGACCCTGTTGATCCTAAAATTAGTGTATGGTTATCTTGATCATCGACATATACAGTTCTTCCATCAGAAATTATCGGAACTCCTGCAAGACCATCATTGCTTTCGTTGAGCAATATTTTCTTTAATCTAAACTTCATCTCGTTTTCAGTTGCAAATCTAGAACCAGTTGCCATTTGTTTCAAATACATGTTGTATTTATGTTCGTCAAATATAGCCGGCTTAATCGTTTTAGACATTAGAAATCTCCTTCATAATCAGCTTTTTTGAAAAACCCAGATTTAAACTGCTTTATCCATTTTCCGTCTTTACTGAAAAAAACCAAATCTTTTGAATCAATAATTTTATTTTGGTTTTCACTCAAAGAATACTTCTTATAGGTTATATCTTTAGCTAAATTTTTTAGCGTTTTTAATCCATTATAGTTTCTTTGTTTACTCAAATAATCAACAGTTTCAAGCAGAAGCGCTTTTCCAGAAGGATCAACTTTTAGGCCGAGATTGTTTAGATATTCAAGTAGTTTATTGACTAATGAATCAGATGGGTTGCTTTTAATCTCGATTCTTTCAATTCTAAGAATGGAAGAGATTATTGACTCACAATCTTTAACATGATTTGTTTTTCTACAGTTTGAGACAAAGATAATCATTTGAATATCATCTCTTTTCACCAAATAATGAAGAAATCGAATAAAGCGTTTATCTTCACAAGCTAAGTTTTCTACCCACTCTGTAATATCAATCACTAAAACTCCAGCAAAGGGTTCTCCGTATTGAGATAATCCATGTTCTAAAAGTGTGTAGAGTCTTTCAAACCCAGAAAATGATTCTTTATCTTCTTGGTATTCTAATAAAAATTCTATTGCTTTTTTTTGATTAGAAAAAGGCATTAAACCAAGATGAGATAGTTCATTAGCTAAAATATCTATTAGATGACTAATCCCTGTACCTGGTGGTGAAACAATAAAATAATTGGGTATAATAATCTTGCCATCTTCTAAATGATCGGCAATATTTACCGCGACATTTCTCCAACTATCTAATATTTGTTTTATCTCTTCATATCCGGGTAGACTTAAAAGGTCTTTATAGTTAGAAGTTTCCACATTAAATCCTCCTAATGTTATTTTAAGAATATTATATTATAGATTATTTCAAAAAAATATATCTTCAATAATAATTTTCAAAAAAATAATATTTTATTAAGTTGGTTATTTCAAAAAACCACTAATAATGATAAAATCTAACTAATATATCTATTAATTAGTGAGGTAAGAAAATGAGCGATTTAAAGGTAATCCAGACAAAAGAATTTGATTTAGAAAAACTCAAGCAGGTTTATCACTTAGATAAACTGGTTTATACTGAAGCGATGGCAGGGAATATTGATAGTGATTCCTTAAGGTTTAAAAAAGTACCGGAGTCATTTTTGTTGTTGGAAGAAGGCGGTTTAATCATCGCATATTTATGTTTTTTTCCTGTGACCGACATATTCTTTAAAGGAATGCTTGAAAGCGATAATTTGTACGATAATAATATTGTTCCTAAAGATATGGAAGAGTTTAAAAAAGGAAACAAACATCATATTTTCATCATCTCAATGGTAATTGATCCCGGTAAGAAGGGTCAAGGTTTATATAAACTAATTACCAAAGCTTTTAAAGATCGAATTAAGAAATACCATGAAGATGGCTTTTTGATAAGTGATATTTCTGGATATGCCGTTTCTGGAGCTGGCGAACATATTCTAAAAAGCTTTGGTTGTGATATTGTTAAAGAAATATATGATGAAGAAGAAGGAGAAGCAAAACTCTATATCGGTAATTATGAGAGTTTTTTAAGACAATATAACAATGAATAACGATATTTTTATAATGATTCCTTGTCATGTCGAGGAAAATTTTTCTACTATAACAGAGTTGAAAGTTAATACTTGTGAATACTCTGAGAAATATTTAAAGACTTTAAACAAAATAACTAAGTCAGAAATCGTCGATCGTTTTTCTAAATCTTTTCAACGCTATTTTCTGGGCGAACAAGTTTTAGAAGTTTTATCTGATGAATGTGATGACGATTTTGAAGACAAACCAACTATTGAAGAAGTTAACATTCGTCTATTTTTATCTGGTTGTGAGAAAAATCGTCTAGCAGTATTGACTGTCGTTATAAATGATTACAAAGGTAATCCAACGACAATTCTCGATCAAGTAACAAGAGAAGAAATAGCTATAAAAGGTAAAAAAAGATTAGAAATAGGTGAATTTGTTTTTAACAATTTCAATTTAATTAAAAATGGTGAAGCTAAAGTTTGCTTAATTCAAAATGAAAAGAGTTCTGATGAGGAAATTCTTTATTATATGGCTCAAGAGACTTCAGCTTCTGATTTAACCGATCTTTCTAACACGAAAATCATCTCTGATAGTTATTATAAACTAGCAAGAGACAATGTTGCAGTTTATGATTTTTCTGATATCTATGTTTCTACATCGGTAATCTATCAAGTAATCTATGAATTGGATTTTGAAACTAAACTTTACTATGAAGGACTATTGATATTTATCGTAGAATTATTGGTAATGCAGCTTAGTGCTGTATATAGAACAAATAACAAAGTTCAGAAAGCTTTAGAGGAAAACCAAAGCATTAGCGTAAAGGATTATGAAATCTTCAGCAATGAATTTGCGAACACTTTATCAATTTGGCAGATTAATATTTACCGCTATAATGGAGCTCAAACAGTTGCTAATACGATTGCAGAAAGATTTGAAATAGACAAAGTAAGAGAAAATTATAAACAGAATGATGAATTATTACAAAACATCATCAACACAAGAAATGTTAAAAACGCAATGAAAGAGTCAAACATTCTTTTTTATGTAGCAATTCTTCTGTTTATTAAAGATTTTTATTTAATCGTAAAAAGTATCGTTTTGTTCTTGCTCGGAAATCAGGATTTTGAGTTTAGTGACTTTTTCGCTTTGCCTACTTCAATAGTCACGCTATTATTTGTTTTATTAATTTATCATGGCAGATTTAAAACGCTTGGTAAGAAGAGATAATCATTTTTAAGGCAATTATTTTCATGCTATAATATTGAAGTATCTAAGTAACTGAGTTTTTTATTTTAAAACTAATGTTAGTTTTGGTATAAGGTGAGATTATGGTCAGTAAAACAAGTATTATTTTCATGTTTATAACCATGGCAATAACCCTTTTATTGCCAGTTATTCTAACGATTATAGTTGCTAAAAAGCATAAAAAAGTTCTCTTAGCTGTGGCAAGTGGAATTTTGTCTTTTTTTGTTTTGCAAGTACTAATCAGAATCCCACTTTTACAACTGACTTCTAAAATTAAGATCGAAACAGATCTAGCTATATTTATCTATTTATTTTTTATGGCCTTTAGCGCAGCGTTATTTGAAACCGTTGGTAGATATATCTTTATTAAATTGTTGTTAAAGCAAGATTTTCGTTATGAAACTGGTTTAGCCCATGGGATTGGCCATGGAGGAATTGAAGCGATAGTTTTAATTGGGATGAGCTATATCAATTATCTGATTTTTGCTTTTATAATTAATTCCGGTAACTTAGGCACTGTAACCGATGCCTTGCCCGAAGCAGCTGCACAGGAGATTTTACTCCTAAGAGATACACTTATAAATACCAATAGTTATTTATTTTTAGTTGCTGGTGTCGAAAGAGTATTTACGATTTTTATTCATATCGCTCTAAGTGTATTAATGATGTATGGTTTCAAAACGAAGAAGTATTATTATTTTTTAATCGTTTTAGCTATTCATTTTTTAGTTGATTTCAGTGTTGGAATTATTTCAACTTATATTGGAAGTGTTATATTCGCAGAAATCTTAATGCTGATTATTGCTGGTTTAGCGATTGTTATTATCTTTGGTTTCAAGAATAAATTTACTGAAAATCAAGAGGAAAATAGAGTTGATTTAATCTAGGTTTTATTCTGTAAACGTTATCTTATAAAACTTAAAAAATAATTTAAAAAAATCAGGATTTTTTTCTTGATTTTTTTTGTTTTTGATATATAATATATCAGGCTGAAAAAAGTGAAATAGAAAAACTTGACACACCTAGTATAGTGGTGTATAATAGTTACGCTTTACAAATAATATTATTCTTAGGTTGCCCTGCAACCTTATAAAAATGAAACAAACGCACCTCCCGGGTGTGTGGGTATGAAAGGAGGAAAGCACATGCCAACTATTAACCAATTAATCAAAAACGGTCGTCAATCAAAAGTTAAGAAATCAAAGGCACCCCAATTGAACATTGGCTACAACAGTTTACAAAAGAAATATACAGAAGCGAGTTCTCCACAAAAACGTGGTGTATGTGTTAGAGTTGCAACTATGACTCCAAAGAAACCTAACTCAGCTTTAAGAAAGTATGCTCGTGTTCGTTTGTCAAACGGTGGTGAAGTTAACGCATATATTCCTGGTATTGGACACTCTTTACAGGAACACAGCGTTGTATTAATCCGTGGTGGACGTGTTAAAGACTTACCTGGTGTTCGTTATCATATCGTTAGAGGAACACTAGATACAACAGCTGTCGATAAAAGAATGCAAAGTCGTTCTAAGTACGGAGCTAAGAGACCTAAAAAGTAATTTTTTAGAAGAAAACAAAAATATGATTAAGAATTTTGAAAGGAGGAATTACTTATGCCTCGTAAAGGTAAAATTGTTAAAAGAGATGTCTTGCCAGACCCAATTTATAATTCAAAGTTAATTACAAAGTTAATTAATAGTATTATGTTAGACGGAAAAAAGAATCTAGCGCAAAACATTCTTTATAATGCTTTCAATCGCATTAACGAAATAACAGGAAAAGAACCAATTGAAGTATTCAACGAAGCATTAAATAACATCATGCCAGTCCTTGAAGTTAGAAGTCGCCGTATCGGTGGTCAAAACTATCAAGTTCCAGGTGAGGTTAAAGCTGATCGTAGAACAACTTTAGGATTAAGATGGTTAGTTCAGTATTCTCGTTCTAGAAATGAAAAAACAATGGAAGAAAGACTAGCTAAGGAAATAATTGATGCAAGTAATAATACAGGAGCATCTGTTAAAAAGAAAGAAGATATGCACAGAATGGCAGAAGCTAATAAAGCTTTCGCTCATTACAGATTTTAATTAAGAAAGGAAATAAAGAGTTATGGCACGTGAATATAGTTTAGATAAAACACGTAATATCGGTATCATGGCACATATCGATGCTGGTAAAACAACCACAACTGAGAGAGTTTTGTATCATACAGGAAGAATCTATAAAATGGGGGAAACTCATGATGGCGCAAGCCAAATGGACTGGATGGAACAAGAACAAGAACGTGGAATTACCATTACCGCCGCAGCGACTACAGCCTTCTGGAAAAACCATAGAGTGAATATCATTGATACCCCAGGACATGTTGACTTTACAGTTGAAGTTTCAAGATCTTTACGTGTATTGGATGGTGCTGTAACGGTATTAGATGCGCAAGCTGGTGTGGAACCGCAAACTGAAACTGTTTGGCGGCAAGCAAATGATTATAAGGTTCCCAGATTGGTTTTCGCTAATAAAATGGATAAAATTGGCGCTGATTTCGCCGCTGCAATTGATTCAATTCATAATCGATTAGGTGAAAAAGCAGAGGCTATACAATGGCCTATTGGCGCTGAAGATGAATTTAGTGGAATTATTGATTTAGTAGAGATGAAGGCTTATCATTTTGATGGTGGCCCAGAAGAAAACTATGAAGAAGTCGAAATTCCCGCTAATTTAAAAGATACGGTTGTAGATAGAAGAAATCGACTAATTGAGGTCTTAGCTGACTTTGATGAAGAATTGATGTTAACCTTCCTTGAAGGTGAAGAAGTAACACTTGAAATGCTTAAAAAAGCAATTAGAAAAGCAACATTATCAGTGAAGTTTTTCCCGGTAATGTGCGGATCAGCTTTTAAGAACAAGGGAATCAAGTTTATCCTTGACGCAACAATTGATTACTTACCTTCACCAGTCGAAGTTGCTCAAATTCATGGTTTCAATCATCGCGATGAAGAAGTAACAATCATCCATGATGACAATAAAGAATTTGTTGCACTTGCTTTTAAAGTTATGACTGACCCATTTGTTGGTAGAGTTACCTTCTTCAGAGTTTATTCTGGAGTAGCTAAAAAGGGTTCATATATTATGAATTCATCTAAAGGCAAAAAGGAAAGATTAGGAAGAATTTTACAGATGCATGCTAATTCTCGAACTGAAATTGATGAAGTTTATTCAGGAGATATTGCAGCTGCTGTAGGATTAAAAGATACTATTACTGGTGATACATTGTGTTCAGAAAAGATTGATATTGTTTTAGAATCAATGAAATTCCCAGAACCAGTTATCTCAGTAGCTATCGAACCTAAGACGAAAAAAGACCAAGAAAAAATGGGTGTTGCTCTACAAAAGTTAAGTGAAGAGGACCCAACATTTAGAACTTACACTGATCAAGAAACTTCACAGACAATTATTTCGGGAATGGGAGAATTACATCTTGAAATTATTGTTGATAGAATGAAACGTGAGTTTAAAGTTGAAGCTACAGTAGGTAATCCGCAAGTTTCTTACCGTGAAACTATAACCCAAGAAGCTAATTGCGAAGGTAAATTCGTTCGTCAATC
>JBAYQC010000034.1:0-12787 GCA_041677365.1 Candidatus Izemoplasmatales bacterium
CAGACTGTAACTGTCGGTTTAGGAGTTTCACCTAATCATGCTAAAAAGCTCGCGGACTATAACCGCCGGTAGGGACTTTCACCCTGCCCTGAAGTGTTTTTACAATTATATTATAAACGACTTAAACAAGATGTCAACTATTTTTATATCGATTTTGCAATCGCTCTAATCATCGAAGCATCTAAGTCATTTATTTTTAAAGGCAGGCCAAGAAAATAAAAATGTTCTGATATTTTATCAAGATTTGTCAGGTTTTCAATAGGATAAAGACCTCTTCCCAATAAGTCTTTATGCATTCTTAAAGCTTTTTCATCTTTATAGTTAAAACTAGGAATATCTGCGCCCAGAATTTTTATATTGTAATTAACGAGAAACTTAAAAAAATCTGGTTCAAAAACTGGATAGTTAAAATACTCTGCTGAGTTAAATTTTTTGCTGTGCTTTAAATCAAGGAAAAGAATTTTTTCTTGATATCTTAAAGCTTCATATTGAGCAATGATGTCACTTGTAGATACAACATTATCGTTTATCTTAGGGCATATTTTATTTCCCTTTCCAAAAAAATCGTTAAAATCAACTACTTCTTTGCTCTTTAAATGTAAGACATGGTTTTTAAAATCAACATGAGTCCCAATATGCATATTAAGACTATATTGTTTAAGGTTAAAACCATCATTTGCATTGCTTTTGATTAACTCTTCTTGGAGTTTTGGATCTCCTGGAAATACTAGATAGTTCTTTCCTACTTCTACTGTTAAATCTACCCATTCACTCATATTTTTCCCTCCTATATAAGAATAAAAAGGTTGAAAAATCAACCTTTTATTACTGGTTTTACCTTCCAAATCTTTTCAGCATAATCTTGAATTGACCGATCAGATGAAAAAACTCCGCTCTTAGCGATATTGATCAATGCCATTTTTGCCCACCGTGATTTATCCTTATAAGCCTCATTGCAAGCACTATGAGCAGCTTTATAAGCTTGATAATCCTTTAAAACAAAATATTGATCACGGAATACTAAATTATCAAATATTTCCTTAAATTCATAACGATCTACACTGTCGAAAAAACCATTGATTAGTTGGTCTAATAAAATCCGAATTTCGGAATCGGATTCATAAACAGCTTTAGAGTTGTAATCATTATTTTGATAATGACTATTTACTTCCTCACTGTTCAATCCGAAGATAAAGATATTGTCTCTACCCACCAACTCATCAATTTCTACATTAGCTCCATCTAAGGTACCTAAGGTTATTGCACCATTCATCATAAACTTCATATTTCCGGTACCACTTGCTTCTTTTGAAGCGGTAGAGATTTGTTCGGAGATATCTGCAGCTGGCATTATTACTTCAGCATAAGATACGTTATAATTTTCGACAAACACTACTTTTAAGTGTTTGTTAGTTATCGGATCATTATTAACTTTATCAGCAATTGTATTAATTAACTTAATAACTTTTTTTGCAAAATAGTAAGTGCCTGCGGCTTTAGCACCAAAAATGAAGGTATGTGGTACATAAGACTCTCTAAACTCAGGCTTAGCTTTTAAAGTATTATAAATACTCATTATATGCAAAGCATTCATTAACTGACGCTTATATTCGTGGAGTCTTTTTACTTGAATATCAAAAATTGAATCAGGATCAATAACAATTCCTTGTTCATGATATATTTTATCTGCTAATGCTTGTTTTTTAATTCTCTTAACAGTTAAAAAAGCATTTTGCAATTCTTTGTTTTCAACAAACTTCATTAGTTTTTCTAACTCTTGAGGTTTCTTTTTAAAACCTTCACCAATTCTTTCTTCAATGAGTTCTGTGAGTTCTTTATTAGCATGCAACAACCAACGTCTATGAGTAATACCGTTAGTTACATTATGGAATTTAGTTGGATATAGTTCATAGAATTTTTTCATTTCAATATTTTTAAGAATCTCTGTATGAAGTTTAGCTACCCCATTAACAGAAAAACTTGCGACAATACAAAGATGAGCCATTCTTACCATTCCATCACCAATAACCGCTAGTTCTTTGATGAGCTCATCATTATTGTATCCATATTTTTCTAGTAGTTCTAAAGTGTATCTTCGGTTTATTTCTTCAATTATTTGATAGATTCTCGGTAATAATGGTTTAATAATATCCACTGGCCATTTTTCCAACGCTTCAGAAAGAATAGTATGGTTAGTATAAGCTACGGTCTTTGTGACAATCTCCCATGCTTCATCCCATTCTAGATGTTCTTCATCCAGTAAGATTCTCATTAATTCAGGGATAATTAAAGTTGGGTGAGTGTCATTGATATGCAAGACTAAATGTTCAGGTAAATTCAATAAACTTTCATGTTGGTCCTTATGTTCACTAATAATACTTTTTACTCCAGCTGCGGATAGAAAATATTGTTGTTTTAAACGCAGTTGTTTTCCTTCATAAGTAGTATCGTCAGGGTATAAGAATCCCGAGATTTTTTGCAAATCATTTTCATATTCAAATGGTGATTTGTTTTCCGGATACTTGTTTGCCGGTTCAGCGTTCCAAAGTCTTAGGTAGTTGACTATATTATTATGATCTCCAACAATTGGAACATCATATGGAACTGCACGAATTATCTCATAAGGATGGTAAACAAACCCTCCGTTTTCCCAACTTACATGACCAAAAAAAGGTATATCTACTGATTTTTCTTGTCTTCTAATTTCCCATACATAACCGTCATTTAGCCAGTTATCTGGGCGTTCTTCTTGATAACCGTCTTTAATTGTTTGCCGGAATAACCCATATCGATATCTTAAACACTGTCCATAGCCTAAAATCCCTTTAGAAGCCATTGAATCAAGATAACATGCAGCAAGTCTTCCTAATCCACCATTACCTAGTCCTGGATCAGATTCATAATCTTCCACTTCGTTTAAATCAAATCCCATCTGCTTAAAACCTAAATCACAGACATCTCTGATTCCCATATTCATTAAATTATTAGTGATTAGTCTTCCCATCAAAAATTCCATAGAAAAGTAATATACTTTTTTCCTTGGTTTTTTCTCAATTAGTTTTTCAGTCTTTTCCCAATCTTTAGAAATCTCTTCTCTAACTAAAGTACCAAGTATGTTATACCTTTCTCTAATGGTTGAATCTTCAATATCTTTATAATATGTCTTTTTTAAACGCTGCTTAAAAGCACGCGTAAAACTATCACTTGTTTTAAAAACTCCTAATCTCATTTATAAATCACCTCTTCACTATCATTATACCATTTTTAGAGCAGTTTTCACTCCAGACGTAACTTGTGACAACGGTTTCTTATTATAGATTTTGATATAATTCCAAATATTTTTTAGCTGAATCTAGCAAACTAAAGCGCGAATTCATGCCGTTTATAATTAATTGTTGCCAATCAAACTTGCTATTGGAAAACAGATTATATGCGTTGTTTAACTGAAATAATAAATCTCTGGAATCATAATTAAAAAACTTAAATCCGTTTCCCCGCTTTGAGGAGATATCATAGTTTTCTACAGTATCGTTTAAACCTCCTGTTTGTCTAACGATTGGGACAGTTCCATACTTTAGCGCAATCATCTGGCCGATTCCACAAGGTTCATACCTTGAGGGCATCATGAATGCATCCGCTCCCGCATAAATGTATTGAGGGTTTGTTGCGTCATACTTTAAGTTGATACTTACACGTTCTGGAAATTTAGCCTTTAGAGCTCTTAATTGTTCGAGGTATTCAGTTTTTCCAGTTCCTAAAATAACAAACTCAGTTTGAGGGTTTTCCAAGAATTGATATAGTGCAGGGATTATGATATCAAAACCTTTTTGTTCGACAATTCTTGTGACCATCCCGATGATAAAATAATCTTCACCCTGTAAAATGTTAAGTTTTTTCTGCAAGTCGAGTTTGTTAATTTTTTTAGCTGTGAAAACATTTACTAAGTTATAACGCATTGCTATTTCTAAATCATTTTGTGGATCAATATCTTTATCAATCCCATTAAGTATTCCGTAGAAATCGCGATAACGCTTATTGATGACATCAACAAGATTTTTAGAATAATACTCATATTTAAGTTCATCTTTATAAGTGTCTGATACAGTTGAAATTTTAGTAGCGTTACTCAATCCAATTTCCATGAAATTAATCTTGCCTAATTTTGCATATTGCCAAGGATTTTCAATTTTTAATTTAGTTAAAATATCCAAAGGATATAACCCTTGATATTCAATATTATGGATAGTTAGTAGCGTTTTAATGTCTAAATCGGAACTTTTAAGTAGTAATGGTAAAAGCCCTAAATGCCAGTCATGAATATGAATTACATCAGGAAATTCATCAATGGCGTCAAGTAGTTTAATCGCAGCTAAACTAAAGAATGCAAAACGATCACCATCATCCTCATATCCATAAACCTTATCCCGATCAAAAAAGTCATAGGATTCAATAAAGTAATAGACAGTATTTGTGTTGGTAATACTATAGAGATTAACCTTATAGGATTTATCACCGTATAAGAGCGAATTTGAGACTCTTAACTCCATTAATAATTTATACTTCTCTTTAATTTGCGGGTAAAGCGGTAAAATGACTTGAGATTTATGACCTAGATCAGAATATTGCTCAGCTAATGCACCAACAATGTCAGCCAAACCACCAGTTTTCATATATGGATTACATTCCGCAGACATCTGTAAAATTGCTAAACTTTTATGAGTTGTGACAATTTGTTTCTTTTCAGCAACAAAGATATCATACTCATCACCAGTTACAATTGAGTTATTTAAAACTTTAGTTTCCTTATCTAAAATCGAAAATTCTACTAAAGCATCTTCTTCAATTATCGATTGATTCATGACGATTGAGTTTTTTATTTTCGCTCCATATCTAATCTTAACTTTACGACCAATAATCGAGTTTTGGACCTCTCCTTCAATTACTGCACCAGAAGCTATAATTGAGTTATCAACTTTAGCAAAATCACCAAATCTAGCTGGTGCTGACATGGTTTCTTTTGAAAAGATTGGACGATTTGTTAAAAATAATTCTTTTCTTACTTCAGGGTGTAATAATTGCATATTAGCTTCATATAATTCTCTAGCTGAAGTAATGTTGTAAGAAAACGTATCAATAATGATTGTGTGTTTCTTTAACCCAGGGGCATAGTCATATACATCGGTAAGGTTTCTAAAAGCAATCTGATCATAGTTTTCTATATATTCTAATAATAGTTTTTTTGAAATTATATAAGTTTTCAAGCCCTTACGTTGATCCGATAGCACTTCAGTTATATCAGCTTCATTAGCCAAGTGATTTTTTAAAAACGCTATATAATCGACATTCCAAACTACGTTAGCTGGTGAGATTATTGCATAGTCTTGATTTGAACGATAGAAATATTCTAAATGTTCGTACATTCTTTGAAAACTGATTTCGTTTTCAATCGTTAGGCTTAAGTTTTTAGGGGGAAGAATAAATATTCCATCATGTCTTCTGCTTAAATCCCAACGATCGCCACTACCGATATGATCTGATAAAGAACGATAATTTCCATAGGGAAAAATTGCGACATTGTAAATCCCTGAATTCTTACAGTTTGATAAAGTAAAATCGATAAGACGATACTTACCGCCAAAAGGAAGTGCTCCGGGAACTCGATGTCTAGTTAGTTTTGAAAAATTACCACTTGAAGTGGCGTCACAAATCAAAAATAGATTATTCATAAACGTCACCCACTTCAAAAAGATTATCTTGAGTAATTAAAGTTAACTTCTCTGCAGTTAAACGATAATTATCAGGGATAATTGTTTCTTTATTAACAATCACATTTCTTAAATGAACCTGTTTACCAATCTTTACATTTGGTAAGATTACACAGTCCTCAATTATACTTTCTCGATCAACTTCTACTTGATACGCAATCGTGCTGTGGTGGATTTTCCCACCGATGATTGATCCATCAGCGATAACCGATGAGGTGACATTGCCACAATCAAGAATTATATGTGGTGGTAAGTTTAGCGATTTTGAAAAAATCGGTAAATGTTTTGAAGAGTTTAAGCCCAAATAATTCGGCGTCTCCAATAAATCCATATTTGCTTGATAAAGGCTTTCTATCGTGCCCACATCACGCCAATAATCTTTGTACTTATAGACGGAAATATCATAGTTCATACTTAATGAATAAGGAATGATGTTCTTACCAAAATCAACCAGTTGATCATCATTATCCTTAGTAAAGATTTTTTCTAAGGTACGGTAAGAAAAAATATAGATACCCATTGATGCTAAATTTGATTTAGGATTTTCTGGCTTTTCATAGAAATTTATTAATCGTGAAAAGTCATCTACTTCTAAAATACCAAAACGATTAGCGTCGGCAATGTCAACTTCTGTGGCGGCTATTGTAATTTCAGAGCCTTTTTCTTGGTGATGCTTAAGCATCAAGTTGTAGTTCATTTTATAGATATGATCTCCTGAAAGAATAAGTACATAATCAGGCTGATAATCCTTAATAAAACGAAAATATTGTTTGATTGCGTGAGCAGTTCCTTTTTGCCATAAAACATCTTCTGATTTTGAATAAGGAGTAAGGAATTTGATTCCTCCATCAATATAATCCAAATCCCAAGATGCTCCGGAACCGATGTAATTCATAAGTTCGAAGGGCTCATATTGTGTTACGATTCCGCAGGTTTTAATGTTGCTGTTGGATATGTTACTCAAAGTAAAATCAATAAGGCGATATTTTGCTCCAAAAGATACAGCTGGCTTAGCTGTAGTTTTGGTAATATCGCCTAATCTAGTTCCTCTTCCACCTACTAAAATCATTGATATAAGTTTAGTCATGTTTTATCATTCCTTAACAAACTTGATTATACAGATTGATAGGGGAGAAATATTGATAGATATTGATTGTTGATATCCGTGATTAAATTCTTCAATAGTAGTTATAGGTTCACCGTTATAGATATTAGATCCTCCGTAAATATCTTTGTCTGAATTCAAGATTTCCTCATACCTACCTTTTTCCGGTACGCCTAGTTTAAATTCATGGTAAGGTATAGGTGTCATATTCATTACCACTATAGAAAAGTTCTTTTTATCTTTCCCAAAGCGGATAAAACTAAAGATTGATTGATCATAATTGGTTTGATCAATCCATCTAAAGCCTTCAGGGTCATGATCCAATTCATAAAAACATGAATGATGATTGTAAACTGCAATTAAATCTTTTACAAAGCGGTTTGCTTTGTTATGCATCGGATATTCTAACAAATGCCAATCTAACTCTTCTTTATCTCTCCACTCATGCATCTGGGCAAATTCTCCACCCATAAAAAGTAATTTTTTACCGGGATGAGTAAATTGTAAACCGAGTAAGATTCGGTAATTTGCAAACTTTTGCCAGTAATCACCAGGCATTTTGTCAACTAAAGCTCTTTTACCATGAACTACTTCATCATGAGATAACGGAAGAATAAACCGTTCAGAATAAGCATAAACCATACTGAAAGTAATTAAATCATGATGATATTTACGATAAATCGGGTCTTTTTCAAAATATCTTAAAGTATCATTCATCCAACCCATATTCCATTTATAATCAAAACCAATTCCCCCATCTAAAACACTGGTTGTTAAATTGGGAAATGTCGTTGAATCTTCTGCGAATAAAAGCAGCGAACTGTCTTTTTCTTTGATTGAATAAGAAAGGTTCTTTAAAAATTCAATAGCTCCATAATTAGTCCCGACGTGCATATTACCTAAATAGTAGATAATATTAGAAACTGCATCGATTCTAAAACCGTCGATATGAAAATAATCAACCCAGAAGAAAGCGTTTGAAATTAAAAAACTTTTCACGATTCCTTTGCCTAGGTCTAAGTTGATAGTACCCCAAACAACATTTTCTCTAATATTATTGTCCTCATATTCATATAGAGGTTCACCGTCAAAAAGATATAAGCCATGAGCATCTTTACAGATATGACCAGGAACCCAGTCCATGATGACTCCGATACCAGCTTCATGACATTTGTCGATTAAATACATTAAATCCTTAGGAACTCCATACCTAGAAGTAGCACTGTAATACCCAGTTCCTTGATATCCCCAGCTTTCATCTAGTGGATGTTCAACTATTGGCATGATTTCTATATGTGAGAACCCTTGTTCTAAGATATAGGGAATTAATAAATCGACTAATTCGTTATACTTATGAAAACTACCATCAGGTTTTGTCATCCAACTTCCAAGATGGAGTTCATAAACTGACAGCTTTTCTTCATAATGATTTAATTTTTTTCGCTTTTTAAGATATTCTTGATCGTGCCAAACGAAACCGTCAATGTCATATACTTTTGAACTAGTTTCAGGACGATTATCAGAAAAATATGCATAAGGATCGGCTTTAAAAATTGTCGCTCCATAGCTTGTGACGATACAATACTTGTATTTCTCCCATTCGCCGATTCCCGGAATAAAAAGATGATAAATTCCATATTCATCTTCTTTTTCCATAACATGGGTTCTAGAATCCCAACCATTAAAGTCACCGACAACGGAGACAATTTTAGCGTGTGGTGCATAAACGCGAAAATCAGTTCCGGTTATATTACCGGAATCATCCTTAACCAAATGCGAGCCAAAGAGTTTATAAGCTTCCTTAAGTTTACCTTCATTAAACAGATATAAATCTAATTCATTCATCAATCTTCACACCCCTTTATTAGGTCTTTAATGATCTCATAACGATAACCTTTAGCTAATAGTTTGGTTATCAAAAAATTATTTAGATTTGAATCTATTGCTTTTTTTCGGTACTTTTGTTTCAGGATTAATATGTCTTTTTTAACAGCTTCTTCTTCATTAAATTGTGATTTAATGAAATTAGATTCTTGGTTTAACAAAGAAATAACGTTTTGATAATTGAAACCCTTGTTCATTAGAAATGCTATCAAATTTTTTTTCAATTTTAACCAAGAATCATTTTTAATTGATTTAACTTTTTTGTCTAACCAGTATTTAAGATTATCAGCAAATTCTTCTTTATAATCATTAATTTGAAAAGAATTAATTAGTTTTTGACTTAGACCTTTACTTTTTAAATCATCAAGGATTTTTATAGGCCCAATTTTTTTAAAGTTTATCGCTTCTTCAAGATAGTTATTTAAGTAAGTTTCATCATCTATTGCTTTTATCGATTTAAGCTTATCTAAATAATACTCAGGTTCTAAAATCTGATTTTTTTCTAAGTAAGCGACAATCTCCGATTCTGTCCGCATTTTATAAAGAGCGAAATTTAATACTTTTTGATATATTCTATCTTTATTAGCCTCTGATAAAAACTGATTATATAGCTCTGATGTTAATTCTTTGTTTTTTATCAGTCGGTATTGAATAACCAAATCTTCCGAGATTTTATGTTTTTCAATTTCTCCTTCATTTTCAATTTCAGCTTGATAAAAACGGCCTTTTTTGATGAGTTCTTTGACTTTAATCATTGGTTTTACTGGCTACTAGATAGGCATAGATAAATCCATCTAAATCGCCATCTAGGACTTTTTCTCCGTTTCCAGTTTCATAATTTGTCCGATGATCTTTAACCATCGTATAAGGATGAAAAACATAGGAACGTATCTGTGAACCAAATGCATTAGCTTTATAATCGTTAAAAGCGTCTAGTTGATTCTGTTGTTTCTCGCGTTCAAGTTTATAGAGTTTCCCTTTTAAAACTCTCATAGCAATTTCTCGATTTTGAATCTGTGATCTTTCATTTTGACAGGATACTACTATTCCCGTAGGAAGATGGGTGATTCTCACTGCTGAATCAGTTGTGTTAACACCTTGACCACCTTTCCCGCTTGATCTAAACGTGTCAACTCGTAAATCTTCTTCATCAATATTTATTTCGATTTCTTCAGCTATCTCCGGGATTACTGTCACTGATGCAAAAGAGGTATGTCTCCTACTCGATGAATCAAAGGGCGAAATTCTAACCAATCTGTGAACTCCTGACTCAGATTTTAAATAGCCATAAGCATAGGCGCCGCTAATGAGTATTGTTGCGGATTTTAATCCCGCCTCATCACCATCCAAATAATCAAGAACTTTGACCTTATAGTTTCTAATATCAGCGTATCTTAAATACATTCTAAATAACATTTGTGCCCAATCTTGAGATTCGGTACCACCGGCTCCAGGATGAAATTCAACAATTGCGTTAAATTTATCATACTCTTCATTTAATAGCACCTTAAGCGTTAATTCTTTGTTTAACTTGTTAAACTCAGAAATTAATCTTAAGGTTTCTGTTTCATTAATAGTTTCTCCGTCTTCAGCTAGTGTAATTGATAATTCGATAGTCTCAAAAATATCTTTGATATGATTAAAAGTATCGATGAGACTACTTAACTCATTGTTCTCTTGGATAACGGTCTGAGCTTTTTGTTGATCAGACCAAAAATCTGGAAGTAAAGTCAGTTTTTCCAGTTGCTTTTGTTTATCTTGTTTGGCCTCTAAATTGAAGTTTTCTTCAAGTTTAGCAAACTCTTTTTCTAAATCGTAAAACTCTTTTTTTAAATCATCGAGAAGCATAGGTTTCTCCTAATTATCATTTCTACCGTGACAATGTTTATATTTTTTTCCGCTTCCACAAGGACAAGGATCGTTTCTGCCAACTTTTTCTCCGACTTTTCTTGGAGCTTTCTTTGTCTCTTGATCTTCTTTACCTGAATAAGCACGGATTGGTTTAGCAACTTGTACTCTTTCTGTATTTTGTCTCACTTGAGCTTTAAGTACGTAGCGAGTCACGTCATCTTGGATATTTTGAATCATTGTTTCAAACATGTTGAAACCAACTTCTTGATATTCTCTAAAGGGATTAATTTGTCCATAACTTTGTAAGGTTACCGCCTGTCTCAATTCACTCATTGAGTCAATGTGTTGAACCCAGTATGTATCAACCACTCTTAAAGTAATGGCTTTCAAAAAGTCATTAAAGACTTTTTCTCCGACTAAAGCTTTTTTAGCTTCTAAATCTTTTTTGGCCATATCTAGTATATAATCAAAAAGATTAGTTTCAGTTTTTAAGAGTTCATTGTCAATAGCATCAACAGGGAAATATTTTTTTAAAGCATTGCCAAGCTCGTCTTTGTTATGCATAGCCAAGGTTCTTTCAATTACTTGTCTAACCATATTATAAGTAAGTTCTTCAATTGATTCTAAGAATAATACATCAGTTCTTTGTGAGTAAATAATCTCTCTTTGTTTTCTTAAAACTTCATCATATTGCAATACGGTCTTCCGACGATCAAAGTTATTTCCTTCAATTTGTTTTTGCGCTCTAAGAATCATTTTAGAAAACATTTTATAGTCCAGAGGAACTTCAGAACCTTCTTTTCCCGAGGAAGTAATCATACTTATCATATTTTTGAAACGTTCGCCACCAAACCTAAGCATTAGTTCATCATCAGCAGAGATAAAAAATCTGGAGTATCCTGGATCTCCTTGACGACCAGAACGTCCTCTAAGCTGATTATCAATACGTCTTGACTCATGTCTTTCAGTACCGATTACCGCAAGACCTCCTAGTTCTACAACGCCTTCACCAAGTTTAATATCAGTACCACGACCAGCCATGTTAGTTGCGATAGTAACCGCATATTTTTGTCCGGCATTAGCAACTATTTCTGCTTCTCGTTCATGTTGTTTAGCGTTTAATACGTTATGTTTAACACCGTTTTTTCTTAACAGCGATGATAAAAGTTCCGAACTTTCAATTGATATTGTCCCAACTAACATCGGTTGTCCAAGTTTATATCTTCTGGTTATTTCTTCGGCTAAAGTTTTATATTTAGCTTCCATAGTTGCGAAAATTAAATCATTGTCATCGATTCTTATTACTGGTTTATTAGTAGGAATCTCAACTACTAACATGTTATAGATATTTCTGAATTCTTCTTCTTCAGTTTTTGCTGTACCGGTCATACCTGATAGTTTGGAATACATTCTAAAGAAGTTTTGGAAGGTAATAGTAGCTAGGGTAGTAGTCTCTTTCTTAATCTCAACAGCTTCTTTAGCTTCTAAAGCCTGGTGCAAACCTTCAGAGAATTGTCGACCATGCATCAACCTTCCTGTAAATTGGTCAACAATAATAACTTTACCATCTTGTACAACATAATCAACGTCTTTAGTCATGATGAAATTCGCTCTTAAAGCATTGTTGATATGATGGAGTAAAACCACATTATTAACATCATAAAGATTATCTAAATTAAAGAAATTTTCTGCTTTTGCTATACCTTCTTGAGTTAGAGTAATCGTTTTATCTTTAATATCTAATTCATAGTGTTCATCGCTTAACCCAATAGCGAAATAGTTAGCTTGCTTATAAAGATCAGCGGTATTTTTCGCCCCACCAGAAATAATTAAAGGTGTTCTTGCTTCATCAATAAGTATTGAGTCGACCTCATCGATGATGGCAAAATTTAAGTTCCTTTGAACAATATTTTCCTTGTATATTACCATGTGATCTCGCAAATAATCGAAACCTAGTTCGTTATTAGTTGAATAAAGAATATCTGATTGATATACCTCGCTTTTTTCTTGAGGATTTAATTCTCTAGTATTTAAACCTACAGTAAGTTGAAGGAACTTGAATAAATCGCCGATTTCACCTTCTGCTTCACGACGAGCTAAATAATCATTGACTGTAACGATATGGACCCCTAATCCGGTCAAAGCATTTAAGTATGCCGGCATTACTGCGGTTAGGGTTTTA
>JBAYQC010000035.1:0-12414 GCA_041677365.1 Candidatus Izemoplasmatales bacterium
TAAAGATTCATATTTTCATTAATTTTATTGATTTTATGCTGAATTTCACCATCTAAATATGCTTCTGGCAAAATCATATGCAAGGTTGATGGTGTATTGTCAACATAAATTTTTAATCTATCCCAGTATTCAGGTTCCGAAGTGAATTGATCACAAGCAATCACCGCCCACTTCTCCTTATCGATAGAATCCATGGGCAGTAATATTTTCGGTTTTACAACCAAACTCATTAAACGATACCTTGTTCTAACATCGCGTGATACACTCTCATGAAACCAGCAATATTAGCTCCTACAACCAAGTTACGATGATCTGTATACTTCCTAGCTTCTGTATAAGCTTTTTTGAATATTTCTGCCATGATTAATTGAAGTTTTTCATCAACTTCTTGATAACTCCATGGATAATGCATTGCATTTTGAGTCATTTCTAAACCTGAAACTGCAACACCACCAGCATTAGCTGCTTTTCCGGGGGCAAATAATATATCAGCATGTTGCAAATATTTAGTTGCTTCAAGCGTTGTCGGCATATTTGCACCTTCAGCTACCAAGAAACATCCATTTTCTACTAAAGCTTGAGCTGCTTCTAATGGTAGTTCATTTTGTGTAGCACATGGTAAGGCAATATCACAAGGAACATTCCAAATATTTGTTGGATTAGAATCGTATGTTGCTGATGGACGATATTGTAAGTACTCAGTTGAAAATTCTGGATTCTTTTCAGTTAACATTTTTACGATATTTAAATCAAGTCCATTTGGGTCAAAAACATATCCGTTAATATCAGATAAAGCAATAACTTTAGCACCCATTTCTTGGGCTTTTAAAGCAGCGTGCATACCTACTTTACCTGAACCGGAAATAATAACTTTTTTTCCGTCTATAGTCTCATTGCGATATACCTTTAGCATCTCTCGAACAAAGTATAATAAGCCATGTCCGGTTGCTTCTTTTCTACCCAATGAACCTCCATATGTTAATCCTTTACCAGTTAAAACACCGGTAGATTCATTACGTATTTTTTTGTACATTCCATACATATAACCGATTTCTCGGAAACCAACTCCGATATCTCCAGCAGGTACATCAGTATCTGGACCTAGGTGACGATACATTTCTAACATGAAGTTTTGACAAAAACGCATGATCTCATCATCAGAACGACCACGAGGATTAAAATCAGAACCACCTTTTCCACCACCCATAGGAAGGCCGGTAAGTGCATTCTTAAAAGTTTGTTCAAAACCTAAAAACTTAAGAATTGATTCATTAACTGATGGATGAAATCTCAGTCCACCTTTATAAGGACCAATCGCTGAATTGAATTGAACCCGGTAACCTCTATTAACATGTACTTTGCCCTGATCATCAACCCAGGTTACCCTAAATTTGACAACACGTTCTGGTTCAATAATTCTTTCCATAATCCCATTTTTTTGAATGTTGGGATCGCTTTCTACAATGAAATTCATTGCTTCAAAAAATTCTTCTACCGCTTGAAGATACTCTGGTTGAGAGTTATTTCTTTCTTTTGTAATCTCAAACAGACTGTTTAAGTACTCGTTTGTAAACAATTTTTTCGCCTCACTTTATATTTTTAGTCGATTTATAAAAATCGCTTGTCATCTTAATAAAATTTAAAATTTTGTTGCAGCATTCTCTAAAAAACACAACCATATAGATTATACAATGAAAGCGCTTTTAAAACAAGAGTAAATTTTTGATAAAAAACTATCTCAATGATTAGATATTATAAAATTTAATAAAAGCAAATGCGAGTAAAAATACTCGCAAAAAACTTAATTATTTTAAATAATTGTAATCCAGCCTTCTGGTGCTTCAACATCTCCAAATTGGATTCCTGTTAAAATATCATAAAGCTTTTTAGTAATTGGACCAACCTCGGTTTCACTATAGAAGACATGTTTTTTATCTTTGTAGTCAATTCTTCCAATTGGAGATATAATAGCTGCTGTTCCACAGGCTCCAGCTTCTTTAAGTTCATCTAATTTGTCAATAAACACATCGCGTATTTCCACTTCCATATTTAAGTAATTCTTAGCTATATAGATTAAGCTTTTCTTAGTTATACTCGGTAAAATACTACTAGAAGCGGGAGTTACAAAGACATTATCTTTTGTAATACCAAAGAAGTTTGCTGCTCCGACTTCATCTATTTTTGTATGAGTAAGCGGATCTAAATAAATACAATCAGCATATCCGTTTTCTTGTGCATGTTCATGACTGAGTAGACTAGCTGCATAATTACCGCCAACCTTTGCTTGACCAGTTCCGTTTGGTGCAGCCCGATCATATTCAGTAACAACAAAATTAACCGGAGCTAAACCACTTTTAAAATATGATCCTACTGGAGAACACAATACTCCAAAAATGTATTCAGGGGCTGGTCTTACCCCTAAGTTTCTTCCCACACCAATAATGTATGGTCTTAGATAAAGTGATGCTCCATGTCCATAAGGCGGAATTAAATCTTCGTTGGCTTTTACGACTCTTGTTACAGCATCGACAAACTTTTCAACCGTTACTTTAGGCATTAAAATTCTTTCACAAGACTTTTGTAGCCTTTTGGCATTTTCATCCATTCTAAAAATCTGAATTTTACCATCTTTACGTCGATAAGCCTTTAGACCTTCAAATGCTTCTTGTCCGTAATGTAAAGCTGTAGAAAAAGCGGATATGGTAATAGTGTCTTCCTTTTGTAGTTTACCTTCATCCCAACTACCATCTTTATAATAAGAAATATAATTGGCATGAGTGTCTCTAGCTTTGAATCCTAAATTTTTGTAATCAATTTCAGTCAAAATTATCCCTCCATAAACTTTTGTCATCATTTATATTATAATCGATGTAAGCCCTTACTTCAACCCTTAAAAAAAGTTATTTTTAAGTTCTATTTTCAAACCAAAAAAAGAGTTGTTGGAATAACCAACAACTTTTAGAGATTTATTTTATTCTGTTAATTAACTGGCACTCTAGTATTGAGATAGTACTCATTTATTAGATTTATTTTATTGATTATTTTTTGCGCTTCACCAGTAAAATACTCATAATAATCGGGACTGACTAATTCTTTTTGATAGGTTATAGTTTCACCATCATCACTATAAATTAGATTGTCAAAAAATGCTGTGGTTTTGTTTGTATAAAATATTTCGTGTTTTTGTGAAAAAACATGATCGCTTAACATAAAGACATTATTATAATCTATACCCAACAAATCATAGACTGTCGGAACGATCGCATAAGGTGAAACAAATTTTTCGATAATATTGTCAGAATGTCCTGCATTAAGATATGCATTAGTTAAGTCTTCATTATAAATAGTAAAAAAACTCTTATAATAATCCATGTAGTAATGAGCAAAATCCTCATCAGGTGACATAACTACCTTCTTATTAAGATGATAATAATAAGGACTATGATCACCATAAAGAATAAATAAGGTTTTATCCAGCTTACCTTTTGCGGCTAAATCATCCATAATTATTCCTAGAGCTTTATCAAAGTCCATCATGCCAGCTTGATAAAACTTCATTCTGTCTTGGTCCTCTTGATCATATTCAATTAGAGGATTTACCCACGTTCCTTTTTCTTCTTCTTGTTCGATTAAATCGTAATAACCAAAATCTTCGAAGATTTGACTATTTTTTTCGCTTTCGTTATAAGGGCCGTGAGTAAGTAAAGTAGCCCAATAATAATAAAATGGTTTATCAGTTATATTTAGCAACGGTAACATCTGTGTAGCTGTTTCACTATCCAAAGGCATTCCTACACTCCATTCCCATCTAGGCGTTTCAGGAAAGATTTGATCATGAAAGTATAGATGTTCAAAACCAACCATTGGGTAGAGGGTTTTACGAGAATAAAATGTATCATTATTATCGTGAAAGAAAGCTGTTTCGTATTCCGGTCTTAATATCTTTGGTAGTGATGATTCGAAGTTGTAATTATAGTCTTCAGGAACGAAAGATTGAGTAGGATAGTGTCCAACTATTCCAATCAACTCTGATACATTGGATTTATTTTCGCTATAGTGATTAGGAAAGAATAAACCTTCTTGAGTCATTTTATAAAGGTTAGGGGTTAATACAGGGTGAACTGTATAAGCTTGAGCAGATTCTATCAGAATTGTGAAAATATTATAACCAGATAAGAGTCCATTAAACTCACTTGAAACATGTTCTTCCGATGGTGTTTGATACTCTTCATTCACATCACTAAAATAGAGAAGATCAGCTTCTTTAAAATAGTATGGTAAAAGTCCGTATTTCTCCATAGAACTTCTTCTTAAAGTTGTTGAGTTCAGGTCTGAATTATAGAGTGAAAAAGGTTTAATTCTATCTGCTGATAAAAGGAATAGTAAAGAAAAGGTTACGATTAAAAATATGAATAAAGATCCAACAAACGTTTTTCTCGAAGGACGTGGTCTAACACTAAGAAAACGCCTTTTTAAGACTTTTATCAATATAAAATATACGATTAAAACCCCAAAGAAAGGCAAAAATGTTTCAATAAAAACATAATCGAGATTTAAGATATCAGTTGCTTCGCCAATCAGCTTAAACTGTTGAAGGGTAAAAAGTTCATAATATCCTGTATAAATGTTTGCATTAACTAAGAATACTATATTAAGTAAAATTAGCCAAAAAGAGACGTATATCCAGGATATTAAATTTGACGGTATGATAAAAACAACCGAAGCCACAAATAAAACAAAAATTAGGTCGACTAGAAAATCCTTAGGTAAAAGCACAAAATCAAGCCATGCAAAAGCAATTACTTCGATTAAAAAGTAAAAGAACATAAAAGTTAGTACGATCCAGGTTTTTTGTTTTAAATAAGTTCTCATAAAAATGCCTCTTGTCTAGATTTTTTATATATACTATTCAGTAATTGATACTATTTTCCCACTTAAACCATCGATTACTAGATAATCAAAATTATCGATCCGATTAATGTCAGCTCCTAATCCGATTACCACAGGAAGATTCTTTGCTTTAGCAATAATTACTCCGTGAGCAAATAATGATCCTCTTTTTATTACAACACCTTTTAAATACTCTTGTGGATATTCATATAGAGTTGTGGGAAGTAATTCATCACACACTAAAATAAAATTTTTGTTAATCGTTTTGAATTTGCTTTGTTTTTTTATATTGGTGATTAGCCTTTCAAAAACATCTTCTACATCTAATGCTTTTGTACGAAAAATATCGCTATCCATGTTTAAAAAAATATTTTGATAATTTTCTTTAACTAATTTTATAGCTTCTATTAGATCTTTATCATCATCAATTTCTTTAAATATCGCTTTTTCAACTTCAGGATCATTCAAAATTAGTTGATGTGCAGACAAAATTTCTGTTTCATTAGAATCCTTACAAAGTTCAATTAAAGAATCTATTTCACTTAGGGACAATTCTTTAATTTCATAGAATAGTTCCTTAGCTTCAATGCCTTGATACTTATCGTGAGTCTTGATAATAGTCTTCTTATGAATCAGAGCCATTCCACCGGCTTTACCGCTAGATGCTCCTACTCCCTGTAGAATTAACATATCACACCTCTTGTTAATATTTTACCATATATTAATCTAATTTTGATATCATTTTATCTGCTTGATGCAATATTATATGTTATAATTAGTTTAAATGAGAGGTAAGAGCATGTATACTCGTGAAAAAACAAAAAAAATAAAAGTAGGCAGTGTGACAATCGGCGGCGACAATACCGTAGTGATTCAATCAATGACAAACACAAAAACTAAAGATGTATTGGCAACCATAGAGCAAATTAAGAGTTTAGAAAGTCAGGGATGTCAAGTAGTTCGAGTAGCGGTTCTTGATATGGAAGCTGCTATTGCACTTGAAGAAATCAAAAAAAATATTTCCATTCCTTTAGTGGCAGATATTCATTTTGATTATCGATTGGCTTTACAGGCTATAAAGTCAGGCGTTGATAAAATTCGCATTAATCCAGGAAATATTGGTGATGAAGAAAAAATTAAAGCCGTATGTCAAGCCGCAAACAAGGAAAATATCCCCATTAGAATCGGTATCAATTCCGGTTCATTGGAAAAACATATTCTAGAAAAATATCAGAAGCCGACGCCAGAAGCTATGGTAGCTTCTGCTAGATATCATGTTAGTTTATTAGAAAAATTTGGTTTTAATAATATTATTATCTCACTCAAATCTTCAAACGTTAGCGATACAATAAAAGCAAACATGCTTGCAGCTAGAGAATTCATATACCCACTGCATCTTGGTGTGACTGAGTCAGGAACTTTAATTGGTGGCACAATTGCCTCAAGTATTGGAATTGGCACTTTACTTTTCAATGGCCTCGGTTCAACTATAAGAGTTTCTTTGACAGCTAAGCCAGAGGAAGAAATTAAAGTTGCTAAAGAAATTTTAGCTAATTTCAAACTCTATAAAAAGCCCAAACTAATATCTTGTCCAACCTGTGGAAGAATTCAATATGATATGATTCCTTTAGCTACTGAGTTAGAAAAATTTCTTGATAACATCAATAAGGATATCACCGTAGCGATTATGGGTTGTGTGGTGAATGGTCCGGGAGAAGCTAAAGAAGCAAATATCGCTATTGCTGGAGGAATAAATGAAGCCTTATTATTTGTTGATGGAAAAAAAGTTAAAAAGGTTAAACAAGAACAACTACTAGAAACTTTAAAAGAGTTGATAATTAAATATTAAAAACGTTCGAAAATTTTCGAACGTTTTTTTTATTTAGATTATCGCCACAAAAATATAGACGATATTTTTTAAAATATTATGATCGTAGAGCCACTTTGATATTCGGAAGTGGTCCGTATTTAATTGCATGTCTACAATCAAAAATTCACCAATCGCTTCATTTACTGCTGGGACAGAAATTACTAATCCGAGAATAAAGAATAAAACAAAGATTAGTACAGCCGCTTTAAACAAACCGAAAAGCGCACCTAAAAACTTATCAACTTGTTTGATTACCGGTATTGAGGTAATCATTTTTGCTAATACTCTTAGCAGAACAAAAAGTAACATTGAACCGAAAAAGAGAGTAACAAAAGCAATCAGCAAAAGGATTAAAGAGGTAATTAGAGGCGAAACTGAATCAATAAAAGATTGAATCGTATCTTGAGACTTGACTTTGTTGACAATCCAATCAACAACAAATTTCGGTAGAGCTGACTCGGAAAATGCTTCGCGAATGTTCTCTTCAGTAGCGTTTAATCCGCCATTGGATATTTGGTTATTTAAATATGTTTCAACTTTTAGATATATTGGTTCACCAAACCATTTATCTAAAACAGTAGAAAAAGGTTTGGCTAAAAGAATTGAAGCTATCAAACCAAAGAGACTGGAAGCCAGTTTGATTACTTTAAGTAAAAAACCCGTTTTCCAACCGACCACAATCAATATTATTACCGTTAAGACAACGGCTAAATCCAAAATTCCAAAGAGATTTAATATATTCATCTTATCCTCGCTTATTTACATAATCCAGATAGTCTTTATAGGAGAAAATCATCATTTTAGCGGCGAAAACTTCATCAGTTCTTCTTATCGGAGTTTTAGTTGGGGCAGCTTTTAGTTTACCAGGATTTTCTTTTGCTTCAATCGCAATTTTATGCATGATATTTATAAATTCATCGATTGTTTCTTTTGATTCAGTTTCAGTAGGCTCAATCATGATAGCCTGTGGAAACAATAAAGGAAAGTAAATTGTTGGCGCATGCATACCGAAGTCTAATAATCTTTTAGCTATATCTAAAGTCTTAACATCGTTATCTTTATTAATTAAACCATTAAACACTACTTCATGCATACAATAACCATCAATCGGTAAATCATAGGTCGTTTTCAATGCTTTAGAAACATAATTAGCGTTTAAAGTTGAGAACGGTCCAACTTTACTTAAATTTTCTTTACCAAGAGTCAAAATATATGCATAAGCTCTTAGCGATACAAGATAGTTTCCATAGAAACTTGAAATCCTACCGATAGCATCACCGCTATTTTCAATGTAGAATTGATCATCAAATTTCTTAATTCGAGGATTGGGTAAATACTTGACTAATTCTTCTGTGACTCCTACTGGGCCTGATCCAGGTCCACCACCACCATGTGGTGTTGAGAAAGTTTTATGTAGGTTGATATGCATAACATCAAATCCCATATCTCCTGGTCTCACTTTACCCAATAAAGCGTTAAGATTAGCACCATCATAGTACATTAAACCCCCAGCTTCATGAACTAGCTTTGTGATTTCACAGATATCATTTTCAAAAATCCCTAGAGTATTTGGATTTGTTAACATCATTCCAGCAACTTCATCACTTAAAACTGATTTAAGTGTTTCTAGGTCAACTCGGCCTTCTTTGTTGGATTTAATTTCAATTACATCCATTCCGCAAACCACAGTTGAAGCAGGATTGGTTCCATGTGCTGAATCCGGAATAATAATTTTTTTGCGTTTAAAATCGCCTCGACCTTCATGATAAGCTTTAATTATCATAAGTCCGACTAACTCACCATGAGCACCGGCATATGGGTTTAGCGAAAATTCTGCTAGTCCGGAAATTTCTGAGAGATATTTTTGCAGATTATAATAAACTTCTAAAGCCCCTTGAACAGTCCCTATAGGTTGTAGTGGATGTAAGGATTTAAAAGCTGAATTATTTGCCATTTCTTCATTTATTTTCGGATTATATTTCATCGTACAAGAACCGAGTGGATAAAATCCGTTTTCAACTCCAAAATTTTTGATAGAAATGTTGGTAAAATGTCTTAAAACATCCAATTCAGAAACTTCTGGTAATAAGAGCTCAGTTTCTCTTAAAAGCGTGCTATTTAAATCTTTGATTTTATATTCATTAAATTTTGATTTTGGTAAAGAATAGCCAATTCTTTCTGAATTTGATAGCTCAAAAATCATTTTTCGATAATTAATCATGATAAAGCCTCCAAAATCTCAACTAGCTGATCAATTTCTTTTTTAGTTCGTTTTTCGGTAACTGTGAAATTGATTAAACCAGAGTATTTTTCTCCAAAAACATCTAAACTAACACCACCAAAAATACCTTTTTGTAAAAGCGCTGTTTGAATAGTTTCGGGAGCTATAGAGGTCTCTAAGGTAAATTCCTTTAAGAACGGTTTATTAAATCGATCCTTAAATTTTCCTGTTTCAAGCAATCGATCGTATAAGTAGTGTGAACCTTGGTATGAAAGTTCATTTACTTTAACTAAACCATTTTTGCCCATAAGTGACAGATAAACCGTCACAAAAAGTGCCATTAAAGATTGGTTTGAGCAAATATTACTATTGGCTTTGCTTCTTCTGATATGTTGTTCTCGAGCTTGTAAAGTTAATACGAAAGCTCTTCTTCCTTCTAGATCATGAGTATATCCACAAATTCTCCCTGGCATTTTTCTAACATAAGCTTTATCAGTAGCTAAATACCCAAGTGTTGGCCCACCAAAAGCAGGTGGCATACCAAGACTTTGGCATTCACCAGAGGCTATATCAGCACCATCTTCTTTTGGTGATTTCAAAACACCTAAAGTAGAAATATCTGAATTGATAATGAAGAGTGATTTATTGGCTTTAATTGTTTCTGAGTAACCTTGGTAATCTTCAATTATCCCATAGATATTGGTCTTTTGAACAACTACTCCAGCAATAGAATCATCTAACTTATTTTCCAAGTCAGCAAAATCAGTCTCACCATTTTTTTCAGCAATAAAATCCCAAGTTAAATCTTTAAACTTGAGATAAGTCTTTATAACATTTACAATATTCGGATTTAATGTTTCCGAAATCAATATTTTGTTTCTTTTTGTAACTGCACAAGCCATAAAACAAGCTTCAGCTGTCGAAGTAGCTCCATCATACATAGAAGCATTGGACACATCCATACCCGTAAGCGTTTGGATCATCGATTGATACTCAAAAATGTACTGTAAAGTACCCTGTGAGATCTCTGGCTGATACGGAGTATATGAAGTCATAAACTCTTGTCGAGAAGTTATAGCATTTATTACTGCGGGTTGATAATGATCATAAATACCTAAACCAGAAAAAAGAGTTAATTCTTGGTTCTTTTTGCTTAAATCAGCAAAATGACTTCTTAACTCAGTTTCTGACATAAAGCTGGGAATATCATAATCTTTATTGAAAACCACTGTTTCAGGTATATCTTTATAAAGTTCATCAATACTTTTGATATTTAATGTTTTCAACATTGAATCGACATCAGCTTTAGTGTGAGGAAAATACTTAAACAATTATTTCACCTACTTGATAAATTCTTCGTATGCTTCAGCGCTTAATAATTCATCTAACTCGTCAGGATTACTTAATTCTACTTTTAATAACCAGTTTTTATATGGATCTTGATTTAGAAGTTCAGGTTCTCCAACTAACTCATCATTAACTTCTAGAATTTCACCGCTAACTGGAGCGATTAAATCAGAAGCAGCTTTAACAGATTCAACAGCGCCAAATTCTGCTTCTTGGCTAATTGAATCGCCAGCTTCTGGTAGATCAACAAAGACGACATCTCCTAATTCTGATTGAGCAAAATCAGTGATTCCAATCAACACTTGATTTTCCTGTAAAACCTTTACCCATTCGTGGCTTTTAGAATAATAAAGCCCTTCTACTAATTTACTCATTTGTTATTCTCCCTTCGTTTTTGCATATTTTTTTTCTAAGAATTTTTTATCTCTTACAAAGCCAGAAAGCATTTTATTTCTAACTTTGACTTTAATTTCTGTGTTTTTCTTGGTGTAAGGACGATTAATCATCGCCATTGCAATTGGTTTTTCTAGAGTAATGCTTAGATAGCCTGTGGTTATATAGCCGATTTCTTCATCATTATGATAAACTGAATAACCTTCACGAGGAATCGATTTTTCACTAAGTTCAACTCCCACAACTCTTCGTTTTAATGTATTTTCTTGTTCTCTAAGTGCATTTTTTCCAATGAAATCTAGATCTTCATCAATTTTGACAAAATATTTTAACCCAGCTTCTAGAGGAGTTATTTCATCAGAAATCTCATGTCCGTAAAGTGGAAGTGCGGCTTCAAATCTTAAAGTATCTCTAGACCCTAAACCACAAGGAGTCGTTTGAGAAGACAACAATTTTTGCCAGATTTCAACAATCGCTTCAGCTGACGCGTAGATTTCAAAACCATCTTCACCAGTATATCCTGTTCTGGAAATTAGAAGATAATGATGATTATATTCATAATTTTTGAAGTGGAAAAATTCAAGGGTGCTTAAATCGATATTTAACACTTCTAAGATTTTATCTTGCGCCTTTGGCCCTTGAACTGCGATTTCTTGATAGTCTTCACTCACATTTTGAATTAAAACATCAAAATCAGTGCTGTTTTCAATAATCCAATTATAGTCTTTACGAACATTAGAGGCATTAACAACCAAGAAGAAATATTCAGAATTTAAACGATAAACCAGTAAATCATCTACGACAGTGCCGTTTTCATAAAGCATCATTCCGTAAATTACTTGACCATCACTTAAAGTGCTAACCCTGTTAGTAAATAGTTTCTCTAAGAAAGCTTCAGCATCTTTTCCTTTGATGATAATCTCACCCATATGTGATACATCAAACATCCCAACATCTTCTCTAACACTTAAGTGTTCAGCCTTGATGCTAGAATATACAATTGGCATTTCATAACCAGCGAAATTTTCTATTTTCGCTCCTAATTTTACATGTTCATCATAGAGGCATGTTCTCTTAAAATTTTCCATATAGCACCTCGAAATTATTATAACATAATTTTATATTTTAGAATAAGATTTGTAAAAAATCTTCATTGGTAATATTGTAAATGAAATCATTGATTTTTACCTGACTTAAAACTTTTAAAAATTCTGTCTTTGAAAAATCAATATTTTTAAAGTTATCAAGAAAATCATCCTCATCGCCAATTAAAAAATAATCACCTAACATGTTGATTTTTTTTACAATATTGTTCTTTAACTCGAGAGAAATCTCGATTATTCCTGCATTCACTCTACCCTTTTTCTTGATAGTATAATTAGGGTTTTTTCCGTAAATAAATTCTTTTTTTAAATATGATTCTTCAATTTTTTCAATCTTTTTAATGTCTTCTTGATTAAGTTCAATTACTTCATCAGCAATATTTTCACGAACATAATCTTTAAACTCATCAATGGTAATATCTAGATGTTCTTTTAAATTAGTAACCCGTTTTCTAACGGAATCAACACCCTTAGAAATCAGCTTTTCATTGTCCGGTGTAATTGCTTTTACCATAATGCTTAAGTCAGTATCAAAAAGCATGGTTCCATGTACAATTGATTTATGATTAACCTGATAAAAAGCATTTCCA
>JBAYQC010000036.1:0-12385 GCA_041677365.1 Candidatus Izemoplasmatales bacterium
AACAACTGATGAATCAGTTGATGAAGGTACTCTAAAGGCAAATCTTGTTGGGATATTCGCTTTGATTGCACCTTTAATAATATCAGCTGAAGGTCTCTGTGTCGCTAGTAAAAGGTGAATACCAACTGCACGTGATTTTTGGGTTAATTTTAAAATACTTTCTTCAACTTCGCTACCACCACTTAACAATAAATCAGATGCTTCCTCAATAATTACTACAATCCGAGGCATTTGCACAAAATTAGGAGCGTCGCTTCTTCTTTCGTAATAATCACTAACATTGACAGCTTTAAAACGCTTTAAGATATCATAACGATTTTCCATTTCTTTAACCATCCATCTTAAAGCTTCTATTGCAACTTTGGTTTCATCGATAATTGGTGTAATTAGATGTGGTAGATCTGCAAATTGTTGTAAATCGACCTTTTTCGGGTCGATTAACATCAACTTAACCGCATCTGGTTTATTTCTTGTTATTAACGAAACGATAATTGCGGCGATGCATACAGATTTTCCTGATTGAGTGGAACCAGCTACCAAACCATGTGGCATTCTTTCGATTGAAGTATATACCGGTAAAGCATCAATATCCAAACCAATTCCTAGAAGTAACGGATCTTTTGATTTTAGAAACTCTGGATTATCAACTAAATCACCAAAGAAAACTGACTCTCTAATCCGATTTGGAACTTCAATACCAACAGTGTTTTTTCCCGGAATCGGTGCTTCAATTCTGACAGATATCGCAGAAAGATTCATCTGGAAGTTATCGATGATTGAAGTGATTTTTTTAGTAGGCACTCCAGAACCTAAAGATATTTCATAACGAGTAACAGTTGGACCCATCGTATAATTAACAACGTTAGCTTCAATACCAAATGATATCAAAGTTTCATTGATTATATCAATATTATCTTTTACCCAAGTAGGTTCTGTTTCTGTCTTAGATTCACTTTTCTTAAACAAAGATATCGGTGGTAATTGATAAGGTTTATTAGCGGTTTCTAAATTGTGAATAATTGGTTTTTCTTTATTTTGATTATTTGACTTAGGTTTATATTCTTCATAGACGAAGTCATCATCAAAACCAATTTCTTCAACATCGCTTTCTTCCACTTCAGAATTACTGAAGATTACATCATCTAACTCATCATCGGGTAATTCTTCAATAAAGTCATCTTTAGGTCTGTCGTTCTTGACTAAATCATTTAAAACTTCATCATCTGGATCGGTTTCAGTTTCAGTTTCCAAACTCTTAGCCTTTTCAAAGAACTCGTCTACGGGAACTGTATCAACTTGACGATGTTCATTGATGATATCTTCAGCGAGGATGTCTGACTCTGGCATTGGTTTCTTTTTTAAGTCTTCATAGGTGAGCCCTTCTTCAGAAAAGGCCTTTTTATGGGTCCGATTATCAATTGAGATAAACTCATAGTAAGACGAACCAAAACGTTTTTGCGCTTCGTCTTTGGTGAGTTTTCTTTTTTTACGAAAAATATCATATTTTTTATCAATATCTCCACTGCCTTTACGGTCATTAGGGATACTTTTTACTTCTTTATTTTCAATACCATAAGGTGAAACATATGATTTTGTCATTTTGGTTCGATCTTCAATTTTTCTTATTTCCGGAATGAAGAAAGGACGATTGTCCTTGGTTCTAGACGATTTAGGAATAATTCTTTCTGGCATTTTACTTTTTCTAAAAAACATACTATTCCTCCTCGATTTCTAAAACTTCATCAAATGTTTGACTTGCGCTTTCGGTTTCTGAATCATCGTGCCTAAATAAAGACTTAGAATAAACATTGTTTGTTTCTTCACCGACGATAGCGATGATGAATTTACATACTTCCTTAGTTACTAACACTGTTGAGGGTTTAATCGCTAATTTTCTAAACCAATAGACTGGATTCGCATAATTAAGGATAGTTTTTCCAACAGACAACATCTTAGAAATTTTTAATGTCCGGTTAAGCTTCATTAATTTTGAATTATCGATAGCTTTTTTCTTATTGAGAATATCGATGATAGTAGAAATTTTATAATTCTTGAAATATTTTAAAATTTTGCCGTTAACCATAGTCTCGATTCTTTTGGTTATATAGTAGTTTAGTTCCAATAACTCATCTATCGATATTTCATATATTGGGTACTTAGCCTTAGGGTAATAGAATCTAGCAATTTCTTCTGCTAATTCTAAACTTAAATCCCAGGCTACCCGAAAATATGCATTATCAGTTAACCTAACAGTTTCTACTAACTGATTTTGCTTGGCTTCTATCATTTCCAAAATTACTTTTTCTTCCATCATTTCTGGTAATTTGGCCAAACGCTTCCTTTGCTTTTTTCTTGAACGATTAGTCGCAATGAAAGTTATCAATAAAGTTAAGAGGACGATTCCTGTTAACATACCTAAAACAAAATTTAAAATGCCCGGAACAGAGATTTCAAAGATAAAGGTATATACAGTTGTAATTTTTTCGATATAAACCATGAAATATCTCTCCTCTATACTAGATAAATTATATCTTAAAACCCAATAATAATCAATCGCTATAATAATTTGCATAATTATTATAACTGTGAGATAATTATTTAAAACTGCGAGTTTTTAGGAGAAATCACGATGGAAGAAAAATATTTAATCGCTTTGGATTTGGATGGGACAATACTTTATGATTTTGATTCTTTATCTGAATCATTAATTGATTTTATGAAAGAAATTCAAAATCAAGGACATAAGATTGTAATCGCAACCGGAAGACCTTTCAGAAGTTCAAAATTTGTTTATGATCGTTTCGGTTTAGATACCCCGCTGATTAACTATAACGGCGGTTTAATTACTCATCCTAAAGATCCTAATTTTCCTAAAGTAAACTATACAGTTAATAAGGAATTTATTATTGATATCTTTAAGAACAATCACGATCATATTCGCAACGCTTTTTGTGAAGTAAATGATGCGATTTACGTTCATAAAGAAGAAAAGGAAATCGAACCGCTTTTGCATCTTAAAGGTGCAACAAAGCTAGAGATTGGTAGTTTTGAAAAGACTTTAATCGATGATCCTAACGGCGCTATTATTATTGGAAAAGAAGGTCGGGGAAAATTAATAAAGGAATATATCGATAAAAAATACCAAAATAAAATTCTCTCGCGGATTTGGAATCTATCTGGAGAATACGACTCAATTATCGAGGTCTTTACCCCTGAATCAAATAAAGGTAAAGCATTAGAATATGTCGCTAAATATCTTGGATTTCCTCAAGAACTAGTTATCGCAATTGGTGATGGTCATAACGACATTGAGATGATTGAGTACGCTCATATCGGTGTCTGCGTTAAAAATGCCCATCCAGATTTAATTAAAAGTGCTGACATTATCTTAGAACATACAGCTAAGGATAATGCAGTATATCGTTTCTTAGAAAACTTTTTGAATATGTAAAGAAAATAACTGACTCTTCTTTAGAGCCAGTTATTTTTTTCGTCTTCTTCTTTCTGCACGACTCAGTTTTGGCTGTAAAACGCCTTGACCGATATTGTTTTGCATTTTTTCAATATTATCAGGAGCAATTCCTGACAAACGTTTCATCATCTTAGTTTGTTTTTCAAGCATTGAGATTAAACGGTTAACTTCAGTAGTGGATCTTCCTGAACCTGAAGCGATTCGATTTCTTCTTGATGAAGAACGATTGATTAAATCCGGATTTTTTCTTTCTTCATTAGTCATTGAAGAAATAATCGCTTCAATATAAACAAGTTGTTTATCATCAACTTTGTCCATATCAGCCATCTGACTCATTCCGGGCATCATTTTTAAGATACCGGAAAACTTACCCATTCTTTTAATCATTCGCATCTGCTTTAAAAGATCATTGAAATTGAAATTTCCGCTCATCATTTTTTCCATCATGTTCATAGCTTCAGTTTCATCAATTTCTTCAGTAGCTTTCTCAATTAAACTTAACATGTCACCCATGCCTAAGATTCTTGAGGCCATTCTTTCCGGATGGAAAACTTCAATCTCTTGTAGTTTTTCTCCGGTACCTGCAAACTTAATCGGAACCCCGGTGACTTTTCTAATTGATAGAGCTGCCCCACCACGGGTATCACCGTCTAATTTTGTTAAGATACATCCAGTTAAATCTAAAGCTTCGTTAAAGCTCATTGCTACATTAACGGCATCTTGTCCTGTCATACTATCAACTGTCAATAAAATTTCATCTGGTTTAGAAATTTTAGCAATCTGCTTAATTTCTTCCATCATCTTATCATCGATATGCAACCTACCGGCTGTATCGATGATTACTAAATCATAGCCTTTTTCTTTTGCGTATGCTAGACCAGATTTGACAATTGTTTCGGGATTTATCTGTCCCATTTGAAAGACTTCAATATCCAGTTGTTTACCAACAGTTTCTAATTGTTCAATCGCTGCTGGTCGATAAATATCCGCAGCGATTAATAGTGGTTTTTTATCGTTATTTTTTCGAATATAATTCGCAAGTTTTCCTGCAGTAGTTGTTTTACCTGCTCCTTGTAAACCAACCATAAGATATACGGTAATGTCACTGGAAAACCTAAGTTCTTCAGCTTTTTCACCCATAAGTTTTACAAGTTCATCGTTAACAATTTTTACAACTTGTTGCCCAGGATTTAATCCCTTAAGGATTTTCTCGCCGTATGCTAATTCTTTTACTTCGTCAGTAAATTCCTTAACAATCTTGTAGTTTACGTCAGCCTCTAAAAGCGAGAGTCTAACCTCACGCATCATTTCATCGATATCATTTTCTGTTAATCGTGATTTTCCTGTTAGCCTTCTTAAGGCCATCTGAAATCTTGATGTTAAATTTTCAAAAGCCATATTATTTCACCTTTTCTATCTTTTTAATTATAGCTGCTATATCAGAACTTAATGATTGTTCTTTTAATAAATCGATCAATTGATTTTGTAGAGTTTTAATTTCTAAAAGTTTTAATTTACTTTCAAACTCTTCAAGATGATTGATGATATTTTTTATCTGCAAATGTACAGCGTTACGACTTACTTTAGAAATATCTGCAATTTCTGAAAGTGAATAATCTTCAGAAAAATAATATAAAAAATATTCTCTTTGTTTGTCTGTTAATAACTCTTGATATAAATCAAATAGCTGATTAAGTCTAACTGTATCTTCTAATGAATAACTCATCTTTATTGCTCCTGTTCAAAAAAGTCTGAGAACAAACCATAGATGTAATCTTCAATATCAAAGTACTCTAAGTCAGTAAGCTTTTCTCCCATCCCTACGAAACTAATTGGGATTCCCATTTTATTTCTAATCGCTAGAACAATTCCACCTTTAGCAGTCCCATCTAATTTCGTTAAGATAATCCCAGTAATATCTGTAACCTCAGAAAAAACTTGTGCTTGGGATAAGCCGTTTTGTCCGGTGGTCGCATCGATTACCAAATAGGTTTGAAATTCCTCGCTATTGGTCTCGCGTTTAATGATTCGATTAATCTTGTCAAGTTCCATCATCAGATTTTTTTTGTTTTGTAAACGCCCGGCAGTATCAACCAATAATACATCGGTTTTACTTTCCTTAGCTATCTTTATCGCATCAAAAATCACTGAGGACGGATCACTTCCGGCAGCTTTTGCGATTACATCTACGCCGACTCTATCGCCTAAGATTTTTAATTGGTTAATAGCTCCAGCTCGAAAAGTATCTCCAGCCGCTAGCATCACTGATTTACCTTCATTCTTTATCTTATAAGCTAACTTACCAATTGATGTGGTCTTACCAGTTCCATTGACACCGACAAATAAGATTACAGTTAAACCATTTTGATTATACCTAATATTGGTATTTATTACTTCACCCTTTAAATAGAGTTCGAACATTTGATCAACGATGATATTCTCTAACTCAATCGGTTTTTGAATCTTCTTCGCCTTAACGACCTCACGAATATTCTCAACGAATTCAATTACTGTATCGACACCAATATCAGCCATAATAAAGATTTCTTCTAGTTTTGAAAAAAGATCTTCGTCAATCGATTTTGACTTTTCTAAGATATCTTTCAAAGAGGATAAGGAAGCATTTCTAGTCTTCATCATCCCGATTTTATATTTTTCCGCTTTCTTGCGTTTTTCTTTATTTGAAAACAATTTTGAAAATAATCCCATTGTTTCACCTCACCAAAAAATCTATAAGTATTATACCATACAATAGTTGAAATTTAAAAAGCATTAAATGAAAAATTCGCCTCCTAATTATTAGTTAAGGAAGCGAATTTAAAGGAAGGGTAAGTGTGTAAAACACTTTTAGGGAAACAATCACTTTATATTTGTGATTGCCTAATTAAATATTAACATAAAAATGCTTCTTTGGGCAAATGATGTTTTTGTGAAGTTTTATAGCTACTCGCATTCTTTTCCATCGATACAGAATACTTTTCCCGATTCATCTTGAACTACAACATTATCACAATTAGGACAATTTTCATCTACTATCTTAAGTGGAGATATATATTTACATTTAGGGAAACCTGAGCAAGCTAAAAACTTATTGCCTTTATTCTTTCCTTTAGTTGCGGTTTTAACCAACAGGGTTCCTTTTTCACATTTTGAACATTTGACTCCAGTATCAAAATCCTTAGGCTTATCCGGTTTTTCTTCTTGTTCAATATATTTGCATTTAGGATAATTAGAACAAGCAACGAACTCACCGTATCGGCTTTTTCTTATAACCAAAGGTGAACCGCATTTTGGACAAGCTTTTCCTGTCTCTTTTGGTGGGATTTTTTCCATATTCTTCTTGGCTTCATTGAACTCTTCAATAAAGTTATTGTAAAATTCCTTTAAAACCGCTAATTGGATTTCATTTCCATTAGCAATCTCATCGAGTACCTCTTCCATTTCCTTTGTATAATTAGCACTGATTAATCTCGAAAAGAACTGTTCGAGTTTTTCAATCGTTAGTTTCCCTTGTTCTGTGGGAACAAATAATTTATTTTTCCCAACACTAACATAGTGACGTCTTTTCAAAGTAGAAACGATTGTCGCATAAGTAGATGGTCTACCAATCCCTAACTCTTCTAAATCTTTAATCAATCTTGCTTCTGTATATCTAGAAGGTGGGGAAGTGAAATTTTGTTTGGATTCTACTTTATCCGCTTTGATTTCTTGTTTTTCTTTAAACTTCTCAAAACCTAAGCCCTCTTGATCTTGTTCATCATAACTAGAAGTAAGTTTTAAATAACCATCAAAGATTTTTTTAGAACTTGTCGCTTTGAAAATAGTTTGATTGTTTTCTAGCAACAAAGTAGTTACTTCATTGATAGCTGCGCTCATCAATGATCCAAGAGCTTTGTCATAAATTAACTTATAAACCTTATATTCATTGGATTTCAAATACTTTTTCATCATTGCTGGTGTTCTTTTAACACTTGTTGGTCTTAAGGCTTCATGAGCATCTTGTGAGTTTGCTTTTTTCTTTTGTTTCGGATAGTATCCCAAATACTCAGAACCAAACTCATTTTTAATAAAGTCTCTCGCATCATAGACAAAACTATCCGCTAATCTTGTAGAATCAGTTCTAATATAAGTAATTAAACCAATTTGCTCTCCATCAATATCAATACCTTCATATAAACTTTGAGCTGTTTTCAAAGTGTAATCGGAACTATAACCAAATTTTGAACTTGAAGTTTGTTGGAGTGTTGAGGTTATAAGTGGTGGTCTAGGGTTTGAACGATTTAACTTCGTGCTAATCTCACTCACAACAAAGTTTTCTGTCATGTTTTTTAGAATTTCATCAACTTCTTTTTGACTATGAATTTCTGGTTTTTTATCATTTAATTTAAATAGTTTTGTTTCCAAATCACCGAAGTAAGCAAATATTTCATGATACTCTTCAGGAATGAAACTTTCAATTTCTTTATCCAAATCAACAATCAGTTTTAAAGCAGCTGATTGAACTCTACCAGCTGATTTACTCTTGATTTTTGATTGAAGTAGAGTTGATAGTTTAAAACCGATTATCCTATCTAGCATTCTTCTGGTTTCTTGAGAAGAAACTAAATCAGTATTTATATCTCGAGGATTCAAAAAAGCGTTTTTAACTGCTTCTTTAGTTATCTCATTAAAGACAACTCTCTTAACTGGTTTATCGCCAATTTTTAGGGTTTCTTTTAGGTGCCAAGAGATAGCTTCTCCTTCTCTATCGGGGTCGGTAGCCAGATAGATTTCCTCTGCTGATTTAGTGAGTTTATTTAATTGTTTTACCAAGTTTTCTTTGCCTTTAACAACTCGATAATTTGGTTCAAAATCATTCTCGATATCAATTCCTAATCCACCTTTTCCAGTGGTTGCTAAATCCCTGATATGCCCTACACTCGCTGTGACTGAATAGTCTTCCCCCAAGTATTGTCCAATTGTTTTTGATTTAGCTGGAGATTCGACAATTACAAGTTTTTTTGTCATAATACACCTCGCTCTTATATAATATACGCATATTTTTTTAAATGTCAACCGTTTTTATTTAACAAAAACTACTGAGAATTTCTTAATAATATTTATATTATTACTAAAAAAAATAGCAAGAAAAATTTCTTTGCTATTTAAAACCATTGATAATAAATGTCATTCGATCTTTATTTTGCATATCTTTTAATGTGAAAATTTTAGCTTCAGGATAATGCACTTTAGCTATTGCCTGCAATTCTTCTAATTTATCAAAACCATGTTCAAAAGCGATTATGCTTTTTTCTTTTAAAATAGCTTTACTATCAGAAATGATTTCACGGTAAAAATCTAAACCGTCTTCCCCACCGAACAAAGCAATGTGGGGTTCATTATCATAAATTAAGGGATCTACTTCCTCACTAACAGGAATATACGGTGGATTAGATACAATTATATCAAATTTATGATTTAGTAGCGGTTTTACCATATCACCCTGTAAAAACTTCACTTCTGCCTCTAAATTTTCAGCATTTTCTTTAGCCAAACTTAATGCATCAACACTAATATCAGTAGCCCACATGTTAAACTTAGGTTCTTCTTTTTTTAGGGCGATTGCCAAACAACCACTTCCAGTACCGATATCCACGACATCGACCGCTTTGCCAGAAAAAAACTCATCATAATAGTAAAGTACATTCGCGACTAATTCTTCGGTTTCAAATCTCGGAATTAATGCTGTATCTTTTATCTTGAACTTGTAACCAAAAAAATAGACAAACCCGATAATCTGTTGTACGGGTTTGTTTTTTTCTAAGTAAAGCTCTAAAGCAGAATGAAAATCAGCTATTGCTTTTTTAGGCATCTCATCTTCGTAATATAAATAAAGGTCAGTTGGTGTTAAACCAGAAAAATGCAACAACAATAATTCACAAGCACTGGCTTCTTTACCTATTTTACGGGCTTTAGCTTTAGCGTCTTTTAAGACTTCCTTGTAAGAAGGCATTATTGTTTCTCCAATTTCCGCTTTTGTTCCTCAGCAATTAAAGCTTCAATCACCGGTTCTAACCTACCGTCGATGATTCGGTCTAATTGTTGAATTGTTAGGTTAATCCGGTGATCGGTAACCCGGTTTTGCGGGTAATTATATGTACGGATTTTTTCCGAACGATCACCACTACCAATTTTTGACTTTCGTTCAGCGCCTTCTTTATCTAGTTTTTCTTGTAACATCGCATCATATAAACGTGAACGTAAAATTCTTAAAGCAGAAGCTTTGTTTTCGTGTTGTGATTTACCATCTTGACATTGAGCCACAGTGTTTGTGGGAACATGGGTAACTCTAACAGCTGACTTGGTCGTGTTAACAGATTGTCCTCCTGGTCCAGATGAACAAAAAGTATCAACCCTAACATCTTCCATATTCAATTCAAAATCAATATCCTCAGCCTCAGGTAAGACAACAACAGTACTTGTGGAGGTATGAATTCTTCCACTTGATTCAGTTTGCGGTACTCTTTGTACACGATGGACTCCTGATTCATATTTTAAAAATGAATAAACGCTATCGCCACTAACCATAAACTCGATTTGAGAAAATCCTCCGGCTTCGCTTTCTTCAGCATTTAAAACTTCAATCTTCCAATCCATAGTTTCTGCATATTTAGAATACATTCTAAAGAGATCTCCAGCAAAAATATTTGCTTCATCCCCACCGGCAGCTCCACGAATTTCAACGATAACATTCTTCTCATCATTGGGATCTTTCGGCACCAACATCAATTCTAATTCTTCTTCTAGTTTAGCAATTTTTGCGGTGGATGATTCAAGTTCCATTTCCGCCATTTCTTTGATGTCATTATCTTTATCTTTAGCCATTTCCTTTAAATCATCAATCTGATTTACTAATTGCTTATACTCACGAAATTTTAAAACCGGTTTTTCTAATTTCGAGTATTCTTTAGCTAATTCTGTTACTTTTTTTATATCGGTAGCAATTTCCGGTTTTGCCATTTTTTCTCCGATTTCAACATACTTAGCTTCTAGTTGTTCTAAACGATCTATTAACATAAAACTCTCCTATTTATTTCCTTGAGAACGTATTGAATTTCGAGGTCTCTTTGGTGAACACCAATTCAAAATCATCAATTGTTCCATGGCGGTTTTTCGCAACCGCAAATTGTGTTTCAGTTTTATCTTCCTCATTATATAAGAAGATAATGATATCAGCATCCTGCTCGATTGAACCTGATTCACGTAAATCCGACATTCTCGGTTTACGATCTTCAGTTTTACGAGATTCGATACTACGAGATAACTGAGACAAAGCAACAACCGGAACCTTGAGTTCTCTGGCTGTTTCTTTTAATACCCTTGATATCTCGGAGACTTCTTGAACTCGGTTACCACGATATTTATCGGAACCGCTCAAGAGTTGTAAGTAGTCGACGATTACTAAATCCAGTTTGTTATTTTGTTTAAGCTTACGACATTTGCTTCTAAGCTCCATTACTTCAACGGTACCTGAATCATCAAAATACATATTCATCGTCTTTAATTTATTGACAGCAGTCTGTAAAGCTTCCCAATCTGATGAGGTGAGTTGAGCTTTACGAATACTGGTATTGTGAATTGATGATTGTGCAGATAAAAGTCTGAGCATTAATTGCTCAACGCCCATTTCCAAAGAAAAGAACGCTATATGCGGTTTGCTTGGTAAAGCTCCGACATTCATCGCAACATTTAAAGCAAAAGCAGTTTTCCCGATCCCTGGTCTAGCTGCAACGATTAACAAATCTGACCCCTGTAAACCTAAAATGATTCTATTTAAATCTTTAAATCCTGTGTCTAAGCCGATAACATTATCTACGGCTTGTTCTCGTTCCGCAAGTTTATTGATGGTACTTTGAGCAACTTCAGCTACGGAAACGAAATCAGAACTTCTTCTTTTTTCTGTAATTTCAAAAATTTCTTTTTCAACTCTATCAATAAAATGCGGAGGATCAACTACCTTTTTAGAATCAGTAAGAAGTTCTCCAAATTTTTCTTGCAATCTTCTTAAAACACTTTTATCTTTTACGATATTTATATATTCTTCTAAATTAGCGGTTGAAGGTACCACTGTAGTTAAATTAAGTAAAAAATCTCTTCCACCGATTCTTTCAAGTTCACTGGTACTTTCAAGGTAATTACTTAAAGTAACAACATCAATTGAGTTTTTATGGTTAAAAAGATATAGCATTCCTTTAAAAACAATCTGGTTGCTGGGACTATAAAAGTCTTCAACCAGAAGTTTATCCGCAATGGTATTCATTTCGTTATTATCGAAGAAGACTGAACCTAAAACCGATTCCTCCGCCTCTAAACTGTAGAGAACTGATTCCATACTGTAAATTTCTCCTATACTTGTTCTAAAACTTGAATGCTTATAGTAGCCAAGACATCTTTATGTAACTTGATTGAAACATCGTAATTACCTAAAGAATTAATATTATCAGTTAAATCAATTTTGCGTTTATCAACGCTGATATCGTATGATTTTTTTAATTCATCAGCAATTTGTTTAGAATTAATTGAACCAAATAATTTGCCAGATTCACCGATTTTCACATATAGTTTAATTGGGCTTTCTTCAATTTTTTTCTTTAAATCAAGAGCGTTTTGATATTCTTTATTCGCTTCTTGTTTTTGTTTTTCTAAATCCTCGTTCAAGCTTTTTATATTAGCTTGGGTAGCAGCAATTGCGTGTTTAGAAGTTAATAGATAGTTACCATATCCAGTAGCCACTTCAACAACATCGCCTTTTTTACCTTTACCTTTAACATCTTTAATTAGGATTAGTTTCATAGATGCATCCTCCTTATAACTGTCTTTGACAATTGCTTTCAATTTTTCTTCAATTTCGTTAGGCGATCCGCCTTTAATCTG
>JBAYQC010000037.1:0-11922 GCA_041677365.1 Candidatus Izemoplasmatales bacterium
GATCAAACTCTCCATAATTTTATTTATAGTTTGTTTTTTAGCTCATTATTTGTTTTCAAAAAAATTGGTTTGTTGTTTAGTTTGTTCTTCTTTATATGTTTAGTTTTCAAAGACCGATAAGTTACGCGTTATCTTAACGCGCTTTTATATTTTATCATAAGCAATTTTTATTGTCAACAATTATTTACCGTAAATTGTTGCCATCTTTATACAAAATATAAGGACAGCATTCAAGGACCAATTGCGGCTTTTTTAGCTGTCCAATTTTGAATAAAAAAATCACTTAAAACCCAGTTGATTTATAATAAAAATTTAATTGATTCCAATCAATCTTAAGATATCATAATAGGTTACATAAATCATCAATGCCATAAGTAAGAAAAAGACGATAGTATGCAACCAGTTTTCAATTCTTTGATTAGGTTTCTTTTTGGTTATCGCTTCATAACCTAAAAAGACTATTCTTCCGCCATCTAATGCTGGTATCGGCAAAAGGTTTAAGATTCCTAAATTAACCGATAATAGTCCAATAAAACTCAGTAGTGATAAAAATCCTTGAGCTGCAGCTGAAGAGGTTAAAGTAAAGATGCCTACAAAGCCACTCAAGTCAGAAATACCAACCAAGTCAGAACCGAATAGTAAACCTAGAGTTGAAAAAATTGAAGTAGCTGCATCCCATAAAAGCACAAATCCATTACCGATTGCACCAAAGAAACTAAATTTAGAACTTCCGTTGATTCCTATCTGCTGTAAATAGATATCTGCTCCTAAAGTTTTTAAGATTTTTTCACCATATATCAACTGCTCAAAAGTCAATAATCCTTCAGCTAATACATCACCAGATTCTACTGAATCATTAATAGCTACAGAAAGTGAAGTCCGTGAATCGATTGAATAAGTTTTTAGACTATCATCTGAATTATTCTTTACAGTAATAAGATGATTACCACCTGTTTCTTCAATAGCTGTGATAGTACCGGAAAAATCTGCTTTTACTTGTCTGTTTACAGTAAATTCGTATAAATCCTCTTTATCTTTAGAACCAGCAAGATTATTTTGTTGAAATTCTTTAACATCATCCCAAGTGCTAAATCCGACACCATCGATTGAAATTAACTCGTCTCCAGCTAATAAATAATTGTCGGATAAAAATTCTAAAGATTGATCAATTATCAACTCAGAAGTTGAAGCTTCGGCAGTAAACCTAAGTCCGTAGAACACCAATAAAGGATGGATTTCAGCTAAGGTAATTAATTCTCCATTTCTTTCAACTACAATTTCATATCCAGAAATTGTCTTATCAAGTTCACTGCTTACAGAATTCACATCTCCAGTCCAAGTGTTTACTTCCACACCATTAATCGATACAATTCTATCGCCAGCTTCAAGAACTTCTCCTGCTGGAGCTAATTCGTTAACATCAGATACAATTGTACTTTTACCATCTGGTACACCGATGGAAAAAGCAACGATTAAAAACACCACTAAAGCTAAAATAAAATTCATCAACGGCCCACCAAAGGTCGTTAAAAATCTTTGGGGTATCGTTTTAGAATCAAATCTTCTAGATTTAGGTGCTATTTGAACTTGCTTTTTATCATCTACATAGAATGCTCCATCATTAACTGGATACTCGTTAATAAACAACTTTCCATCAGTCGTCAAATCGACAGTTTCTACTTTCACTAATTTCAAATCAGCGAATTTAGCTGAATCAGGAGCGATGATAATTCGGTTGACTCTTGCAAACTCATCAAAACCTAGTCTTACTTCATCACCAATTTTTACAATGTCCGCTTCAATCTCTTCGCCAGACATTGAAACGTACCCACCAAAAGGTATTGCTCTTATTGAATAAAAGGTCTCACCTTTTTTCTTGCTCCAAAGTTTTGGACCCATTCCAAAAGAAAACTCATGACATAAGATTCCTGCCTTTTTAGCAAAAAACAAATGTCCTAGTTCATGCAAACATATAACTAAACCTAAAACTAGTAAAAAGATAATAATATCTAAAATTGTCGAGAAAAAACTTAAAGTAATAATCATAAACCAAAAATCTCCTTAATATTCTTGTTCAACTCGTTTTTTAATTTCTTGATCAAGTTGATATATTTCAGTAACGGAAGGAAATTCAATCACTTGATGATTGTCCATTTCCTTACGGACGATTCTTTCTATTTCTAAGAATGAAATGCGTTTTTCTAGAAACAGTTTCACAGCGATTTCATTAGCTGAATTTAATACAGTTCGCATTGAACCACCTGTTATATACGCTTCTTTTGCATAAGCTATCATCGGATATCTTTCTTTAGATAGCGTTTCAAAATGAAGATTATTTAATCTCATGATATCCAACTCTTGAGCAATTGATGGCTTCCTTAAAGGATAATTTAAAGCATAGGCTATTGGTAAACGCATATCGTGGTCTGCCAGTTGAGCAGTAATTGATCCATCGTTAAATTCTACTAAAGAATGAATGATACTCTCATGATGGATAACCGCATCGATTTTTTCGATATCAATATCGAATAAATATGCAGCTTCAATAATTTCAAAACCCTTATTGATCATTGTCGCTGAATCAATGGTAATCTTTTTTCCCATCGACCAGTTGGGATGATTAAGCGCGCTTTCTAGATTTACAGTTTCTAGTTCATCTCTACTTTTATCTCTAAAAGCTCCACCGCTCGCAGTGATAATCAACCGTTTTATGGTTTGGATATCCTCACCATTAAGCAGTTGCCATAAAGCACTATGTTCGCTGTCAATCGGATAAATTTTCGCTTTGGAATGGCTTAATGCTTCTTTTATTAAATGTCCGCCGACAACTAAGGTTTCTTTATTGGCTAACAATATGGTTCTATTAGCTTCAATTGCTTTTAAAGTTGGTTTTAAACCAACCATCCCCACTAAAGCATTGATGATTGTGATATCTTGACTTGGGTTAAATCCAGCTATTTCAACTAGCCCCTTTTCGCCAAAGAGAACTTTAACCCGGGGAAATTCTTTCATAATTTCTTGCGCTTCAACAGGACCTTTAACGCAGACAACTTCTGGTTCAAATTCATTCACTAGTGCTTTTAAAGTTAAAAAATTATTATAACCACTTAGTCCCGCTAATACATAATCCTTTGGTGCTGAGCGAATGATCTCAATGGTTTGGAGTCCAATTGATCCAGTAGCTCCTAACAAGTATAACTTCTTCATCATATCACCATAACAAAGAGCATTAGGAAAATAGCTGCGAACATACTGGAATCAAATCTATCTAATACACCACCATGTCCAGGGAAAATCTGTGAGTAATCTTTAATGCCATATTCTCGTTTAAACTTAGACGCTAATAAATCTCCAAGTTGACTGATAATTGATAGAGTAATAGTGAGCAAAATAACCCAAATAATATTAAGGTTAAACACTTTAAAGAAATAAGCGAAGAGTACCGCGATTAAACTCCCGATGACCAATCCACCGATTGCTCCTTCTACTGATTTCTTTGGAGAAATCTTTGGGGCTAAACGCGTTTTTCCAAATTTAACGCCAATAAAGTAGGCAAACACATCAGTGAGCATTGAAACTAAAAATAAATAAACGATAATTTCCAATGATTTTGTTCTTAAAAAAGCAAAACCAATAAATCCTAAAGATGTATAAAATATTGTTAAAATCTGTTCTGAAAAATCTTCCTTTTTAAATCCTTCAACAAAAACATAAAACAACGAATAAAACAGTAATAGACCTATTAAATATATAAAGACAAACAAATAATACCAGCTTTCATTAAAAAATATCACTGATAATAAAGTAAAACTAAAACTGAAGAAAACAGAGAAGTAACGATAAAACACTTTATCTTTATTCGTATTTAGCATTTTATTGAATTCAAAAGCTGCTATTGTAGCTAACAAAACCATGAGCCCAGAAAACAACCATTCAAGTTGACCGGAACCAAAATAGATGAACAAAGCTAAAATAACTGTTAAAACACTTCCGGTAATTATTCTTGTTTTCATTTCTTCAAGCCTCCAAATCTTCTTTCTCTGTCATTGAAAGATAGAATTGCTTTTTCTAAATCTTTCTTAGAAAAAGCTGGCCAATAAACATCAGCGAAATATAGTTCTGCATAAGCAACTTGCCAAAGCATGAAGTTTGATAAACGCAATTCACCACTAGGACGGATTAGTAAATCTAGATTTGGTAATCCCTTAGTGTATAAATGGTCCTCTATCAAATCTTTATCAATATCATTGATACTTATCTTCTTTTCCAACAAATCAATCGCTATCGCCTTAAAAGCTTCTGTCAGTTCTGTTTGTGAACCGTAATCAAAACAAATATTCAAAACCATGCCTTGACGATCTTTAGATTTATCTGTTATTCTCTTTAAGATTTTCTTATTTTCTTCGCTAAGCTTACTTTTCCTTCCAGAAAACATCACTTTAATGTCATGTTTTTCAAATTCACCTTTAAATCTTTGTTCAAATTCACCAGGTAATTTCATTAAAAAATCGACTTCAGCCTTTGGTCGAGACCAATTTTCAGTAGAAAAAGCGTAGACGCTTAACGCCTTAACACCTAAATCAGAAGCCGCAATAGCGATAGTTCGAATATTTTCTACACCTTTTTGGTGTCCGTATGTTCTCGGCATATGACGCTTTTTAGCCCAACGTCCATTCCCATCTAAAATTATCGCTATATGTTGAGGTATATTTAAATTTTCAAGTTTTTTTAGTTTTCGTTTCATAATCTATTTTTATCGACCTCTCTAATAAGTAATTATACTATATTTTATGTGATAATTCTATGAATTTTGTTTGTAAGGGCTAGTAGTACTATTAAACACAAATAAAAAACCGCAAACTTTTTTAAAAAGAATTTGCGGTTTATATTTATGTGAATCTTAGATATGCATGATATCCTTTTCTTTATCCTTAAAATACTCATCGATTTTTTCGATGAACTTATCGGTTAATTTTTGCGTTTCATCTTGATAATATACCAAATCGTCCTCAGTAATAGCCGAATCTTTTTCCATTTTTTTAAAATGAGTTATAGCATCTCTTCTAATGTTTCTAATAGCTACTTTACTATCTTCTGCCATTTTATGAATAGTTTTTACGGAATTACGACGATTTTCTTCAGTCATCGGTGGTAAAACAATTCTTACACCAATTCCATCATTTGAAGGTGTAACACCTAAGTTAGCTCCAAATATAGCTTTTTCCACTTCGCTAACCAATGATTTGTCATAAGGTTTAATATAAATTTGGTTACCTTCAGGAACCGAAATTGTTGAAACTTGATTAAGTGGTGTTTCAACTCCATAATACATCACATGAACTTTCTCTAGCATTTTTGGATTTGCTCTACCACTTCTTACTGTGGAAAATTCACGATGTAAAGCTTCAATTGTGTGTTCCATTTTTTCTTCAGCTTCTAAAAGAATAGTTTCTGGCATTTTTTATTCCCCCTTACCATTTCTGATTATCGTGCCAATGTCTTCACCTAAAATCGCACGTTTAATATTACCTTTTACATTCATGTCAAAAACATAGATGTCAATATCGTTGTCATAACAAAGAGCAGCTGCGGTTGAGTCCATAACATTTAAGCCTTTATTAATCACATCTTGATGAGTGATTTCTTTAAACTTTACGGAATCTTTATGACTTCTTGGATCTTTATCATAAACACCATCAGTACCATTTTTTGCCATATAAACAGTTGAAGCTCCAAGCTCAGCAGCTCTTAAAGCTGCAGTAGTGTCAGTAGAGAAATACGGGTTACCTGTCCCCCCACCAAAGATAACAATTCTATCCTTCTCAAAATGAGATAGAGCTTTCCTTCTGATATAAGGTTCAGCAACTTCAGGAATGTTGATAGAAGTCATTACTCTAGTTTCAACGCCTAAAGCTTCAATTGAATTTTGTAAAGCTAAGGCATTAACAATCGTTCCAATCATTCCCATATAATCCGCACTGGATCTTTCAATACCCATATCCTGGGCTTGTTTCCCGCGGAAGATATTTCCACCACCAACAATAACACCAATTTCACAATCGCAAGCATCATAAGCATCTTTAATCTCTTTAGCGATATTTTTTACTGTAATTGGATCGACCCCAACACCGTTTTCACCAGCTAAAGCTTCGCCGCTTAACTTAATCATAATTCTAACTTTTGGCATATTAACCTCCTATGTTTTTTTGAAAAAAAGGACAAAAAATGTCCTTTTTAATTAACCGACTTGTCGCATTACTTCGTCAGCAAAATTTTCTTCTTTCTTTTCAACGCCTTCACCAACAGCTAAACGCTTAAATAAAGCGATACTAACGCCTTTAGCCTTAACGTGTTGATCGATTGTAACATCAGGATTTTTAACGAAAGGTTGATTTAAAAGACAAATTTCTTTCATGTTTTTATTCAAACGTCCTTCGACCATTTTAACAATAATGTTTTCTGGTTTAGGTTTATCTGATTCAGCATTTTCGTTTAAAGCTTCCTTGGTTAGAACTTCTCTTTCATGAGCTATATACTCTTCAGAAATGTCATCTTGCGATACATATTTCGGACTAGAAGCTGCAACATGCATAGCCATATCTTTAGCTACCTCAGCATCATCACCGTTGATAACAACTAAAGAAGCGATTTTTCCGCCCATATGAACATAAGCACCAAAAGTTTGGTCAGCATTTTTCTTAACCAATTCATATCTTCTAAAAGTCAAGTTTTCACCGATTGCTGAAACTTGTTCAAGTAACAAATCACTTAAAGACTTACCGTCAACCATTGACTTAAGTGCTTCTTCGCCATTTTCTGGTTGAGTTTTAAGTAAAGCGTCAGCAATTTTTTTCACAAGTTTTGTGAATTTATCATTTTTTGCAACAAAATCAGTTTCACAGTTGAGTTCGAAAATTATCGCTGTGTCTCCGTCAACCTTAGCTTCACATGCGCCTTCAGCAGCAATTCTTGAAGCTTTTTTAGCGGCTTTGGAAATACCTTTTTCACGCAACCAGTCAACTGCTTGTTCTAAATTTCCATCAGTTTCGACAAGCGCTTTTTTACAATCCATCATCCCAGCGCCAGTTTTATCTCTTAATTCTTTTACTAATGCAGCAGTAATTTGCATAATATTCCTCCAATTTTCATTCTTAATATATCATATTTCACTTATATTTACAATAAGGATTAGTTTTTAAAAAGGGAGCAGTTTTACTTGCTCCCAAAATTATTAAAGTCCAGTTTTAACAAGTTCGATTAATTCAGCTTTTCTTAAAGATGAATAACCACTTAAGTTAAGTTCCTTAGCCATTTCCCTAAGTTCAACAACTGTTTTAGCTTCTAATTCTTCACCGCTAAGTTTTGCTTCTTTCTTAGGTTCTTCCTTAGGTTCTGCTTTAGCTTCTTTAACAGGAGCTTTTTTAGGTTCTTCTTTTTTAGGCTGAGAAGTCACTTTAACAATAACTGGTTTAGATACTTTCTTTTTAGTACTAACTTCTTCTTCCTCTTCTTCAGTATCTTCTACTTCATCATTAACGTCTTCAACTGCTTCTTCTGTATCTTCAACATCTTCATCGCTTTCGCCACCATTTGCTTCGATAACAGCATCTGCCATTTTGTTAACAATTAATCTCACAGATCTTAATGCATCATCATTAGCTGGAATGATAAAGTCCACGTCATCTGGATCGCAGTTAGTATCAACGATACCAAAGACAGGAATACCTAATCTTCTCGCTTCTAAAATTGCATTTCTTTCTTTTCTTGGATCGATAATAAACAAAGCTTCAGGAACCTGACGCATTTCTTTAATTCCTCCCAAGAATTTTTCTAGTCTTGCCATTTCTTTTCTTAAGTTAATAACTTCTTTCTTTGGCAAGACAGCAAAAGTTCCATCTGCTTCCATCTTGTAAAGATCATGTAATTTCTTAATTGATCTTTTGATAGTTTTGAAGTTGGTAAGAGTACCACCTAACCATCTTTGATTCACATAGAACTGATTAGCACGTTCAGCTGCTTCTTTGATTGGATCTTGAGTTTGTTTCTTTGTCCCTACAAATAACACCTTTCCGCCATCTTGTGCGATTTCGAATAAAGCATTGTATGCAATATCGATACATTCGCTAGTTTTTTGCAAGTCGATGATATGAATACCATTTCTTGAAGTATAGATATACTTCTGCATTTTTGGATTCCATCTTCTTGTTTGGTGTCCGAAATGAACACCAGCCTCTAATAGAGACTTCATTGGAATAACTCCCATGTTTGTTTCCTCCTTTTGATTTTCCTCCACCCATTCATAATTATTAATTCACTTAAAACTCACTATGGTCTAAGCTCATGAATCAATAACTCCTGGATGTGCGTATTTTTACGGCTATTGTATTTTATCAAATTTCCCTTGATAAATCAAGTATTATTTACTGCTCTCTAAGTAAAAAATAAAGGGATTAGTTCCCTGTAGAACCTAATCCCCCAACTCTTAAATCATTATTGTTGTCATTGTCAGCTACTAAATATTTTTTAAAGATTCCTTGAGCAATTCTTTCGCCCTTGTTCAACTGAATATCTTCACTACCAAAATTGTAAAGAATCAACATAATCTCGCCTTCGTTATCGGGATTATTATAATAATCAGAATCGATAACGCCAACTGAGTTAAGCAAAAGTAAATGCTTCTTAAATCCTAAGGAACTCCTGGGATAAACTTCTAAAACCTCATCCTGAGGCATATAGGCTTTTATTCCAGTTGGAACAAAAGCAAAATTATTCTTTTTAATAACCGTATCTAAAGCACAAGCTATATCATAACCTGCACTACCCATGGTTTTTCTCTCTGGTAAAGTCAGTTCATTTGCTTTATATTTACTTACAACTTCGAATCCTCTTTTTTTCATATTGATATTTCACCTATAAATTCCCAGCACCGGTTTGCTTAATTTGTTTTAATAATTCTTTTTCCGCTTTAGCGAGTTCTACATTTCTTTTACGGTTTTCTTCGATTCGCGATTTACGAATGTCCAATAAGTTTTTCATCGCATCTTTTTCCGAATCACCGATAAAAGCGTCTTGAGCAATAACAGTAATCTTATTATGGTGATTTTCTACCACACCATTGATAATCACCACATAATAAACTAAATCCTTTTGTTCTAACTTAATATAGCCAGTGTCAATAGTGGAAATAATCGGAACATGATCTGAAAGAATTCCGTAGTCACCATTATTAGAAGCTGAAACAACGATTGAATCAACCGTTTCATTATATAATTCGCCATCAGGTGTTACTATGGAAATTTTCAACATATGTTTTCTCCCTTACTTCATTTTTTCCGCTTTTTTTACCGCTTCTTCAATACTTCCCACTAAACGAAAAGCATCTTCAGGTAAATCATCATACTTTCCAGCCAGCAATTCTTTAAAACCTTTGACTGTATCGCTAACTTTAACAAAACTTCCCTTTTGTCCGGTAAACTGTTCAGCTACATGGAAATTTTGTGAAAGGAAAAGCCTAATTCTTCTAGCTCGATGGACAACAAGTTTATCTTCTTCACTTAATTCATCCATTCCTAAAATAGCAATAATATCCAACAAATCATTATATCTTTGTAAAGTTCTTTGCACTTCACGAGCAACTTTATAATGCTCTTCGCCGACGATTTCTGGAGTTAGAGCTCTTGAAGTAGAAGCAAGCGGATCAACAGCTGGATAAATCCCTTCCTCAGAAATCTTTCGCGAAAGATTTGTTGTTGCATCTAAATGCGTAAAAGTTGTAGCTGGAGCCGGGTCAGTATAATCATCTGCCGGTACATATACAGCTTGAATTGAAGTGATTGAACCCTTTTTTGTAGAAGTAATTCGCTCTTGTAAAAGACCCATATCGGTAGCTAGGGTTGGTTGATAACCAACCGCTGAAGGCATTCTGCCTAGAAGCGCAGAAACTTCGGAACCTGCTTGAGTAAACCTAAAAATATTATCGATGAATAATAAAACATCTTGTTTTTCTTCATCTCGAAAATGTTCAGCCATCGTCAAGCCTGATAACCCTACACGCATTCTTGCGCCTGGGGGTTCATTCATTTGTCCAAAGACCATAGCTGTCTTTTTAATAACTCCTGATTCAGTCATCTCATGGTATAAATCATTTCCTTCTCTTGTTCTTTCGCCAACACCAGCAAAAACTGAGATACCGCCATGTTCTTGAGCAACATTATTAATCAATTCTTGAATCAAAACGGTTTTCCCTACACCAGCACCACCAAAGAGACCGATTTTCCCACCTTTAATATAAGGAGCTAATAAATCAACCACTTTAATTCCTGTTTCTAAAATCTCAACTTCAGCGTTTAAATCTTCTAAAGCTGGAGCGGGTTTATGAATTGGAGAAACAGCAAATTCTCCAGCCATTTCTTTTCCATCAATCGGTTCGCCTAAAACATTAAACATTCTACCTAAGGTAATTTTACCTACCGGTACAGATATCGGCTTTCCAGTGTCTGTAACTTCCATACCTCTTACTAAGCCATCAGTTGAGTCCATTGCAATAGTTCTTAAGACTCCTCCACCTAAGAATAAAGAAACTTCTAATGTCAAATCAATTTCAACACCATGATTTTCATTCTTAGATACTTTTACCTTTAAGGCGTTATTTATTTGCGGCATTTCTCCGATAAAATGGACATCGACTACCGGACCCATGACTTGAATAATTTTTCCTGTATTTGGCATAATTCCTCCTAGTTTACAGCATTGGCACCACCGATAATATCGGTGAGCTCAATTGTAATCTGAGCTTGTCTCGCTCGGTTATAAATAAGATTTTGTTTATGAATAATTTCTTTGGCATTATCTGTAGCGTTCTTCATTGCGGTCATCCTCGAAGCGTGCTCTGAAGTTTTAGCATCTAAGATAATTCCATAAAGGGTGTTTTCTAAATATATTGGTAATAACTGATCGATAACCTCAGATATCGAAGGTTCAAAAATATATTCAGATACCGATGTTTTTTTCTTAATTAAGTCAGTTATTGGCAGAAGAACTTCTGCTTTTACTTCTTGAGATATAGTGTTGATATAATCAGCGTAAATCATTACAATTTTATCTACACCTCTGTCTAAATACAGTTTAATAAAAGCTCTAGACATCGCTTGAAAATCAATGAATTTTAAATCATCTCGAGAATTAATTGACTCCTTATTAAGTAAAGGATAGCCTTTCTTCTTACAATAGCTATAGGCTTTATAACCAATAGTACCAATAACATAATCATGTTTGTCCTCTTCGATTAGGTTTTCAAAATACTTTAAGATTTGGCTATTATAAGGCCCGGCTAAACCTCTATCACTGGTAACGAGAATATAGCCAACCTTTTTTATCTCTCTTGTTTCTAATAAAGGATGAGTATATTCAGGACTAGTTGATAAAACGTGTTCTAAAAGTTGTTTTACCTTTGCTTTAATCGGCTGAAAAGCTTTGAACTGTTTTTCAACCTTCCGAAGCTTGGAAGCTGAAACCATGTTCATCGCTTTAGTAATTTGTGAAGTTTTTTTAGTTGCTTCAATTTTCTTTTTTATGTCCCTTAATGAAGCCATGGTTTTTCACCTTCTTTTACATAAAATCTGATGTAAATCGATCGATTTCTTTCTTTAATGCTTCCTTATCTTCTAAATCATGAGTTGTTTTAATTGTTTCTAATATTTTATTAGCTTGTTTATCATTTAAGAAATGCTGATGCAAAGCTTCTTCATAACGCTTAACATCGGTGATTTTTATCTGATCTAAAAATCCATTAACAAGCGCAAATATTGATAATGTCTGTAGTTCAAAAGGCATCGGTTCATGTAAACCTTGTTTTAAGATTTCTACAGTTCTTTCACCGCGGTCTAATTTAGCTTTTGTCGCATCATCTAAATCGGATCCAAA
>JBAYQC010000038.1:0-11807 GCA_041677365.1 Candidatus Izemoplasmatales bacterium
CAAAAAGCTTTCTTACTCATAAATATATCATATTTGTTACCTAAATAGAAAAAGATGCTAGTAATTTAATACTAACATCTTACTCTTTTTTATTTAGTGTCCACTATATGGGGTTCACTATAATTTAATCTGCTTTTCCTTTATATTCGGTAAAAATATTAAGCTCGTTCAACCTTGCCTGATTTTAATGCTCTAGCAGAAACGTAAACGCGTTTTACTTGACCATTTTCATCAATTATTCTAACTTTTTGTAAATTAGCTTTCCATTGTTTTTTAGTAGCGTGCAAAGAATGTGAACGGTTATTGCCAGTCATAAAACTTTTACCTGTAACACTGCAAACTCTTGGCATATTATCACTCCGTTTCCCTAAGATTTCAGCATTATTATTTTATCATATATAATTAAAATTGCAAGAAAAATATTATTTATTTTACCCCTACGGCTAGAAGATACAAAATTATTGCATTTTTTATAGCCGTATGATATAATGCTATTGCTTTTTTTGAAGTTAAAAATAGACCAAAAACGAATTATCTAAGAAAAAAAATTAAGGAGTTTTATTATTATGTCAACTACCTCATTAAACGGTAAATTATTCCGTGATCTAGTAGTAAACGGAAGTATAAAATTAAAAAATAACATGAATAGAATCAACGATCTAAATGTTTTTCCAGTACCAGATGGAGACACCGGATCAAATATGTCAGCGACGATGTCAGCTGGAGCTAATGCGATTAAATCTTTAGATGAAGAATCAATCGGAGTAGTATCTAAGGCATTGTCAAGAGGAATGCTTATGGGCGCTAGAGGAAACAGCGGAGTTATCTTATCTCAACTCTTTAGCGGCATTTCAAAAGCTTTACAAGGTAAAGATGAAGCTGATGTAGAAACCTTCGCTTATGCTCTAAGAAGCGGTGTAGAACAAGCTTATTCAGCGGTTATTCATCCTGTTGAAGGAACAATGCTAACAGTATCTCGTGAAGGCGCAGACGAAGCTATTTCAGTATATGAAGACGTTGATGATTTTGAAGAGTTATTTGAAATATATATCAAAGAACTTCATGAGTCATTAAAAAGAACACCAGATCTACTTCCAGTTTTAAAAGAAGTAGGGGTTATCGATTCTGGCGGAGCTGGTTTCATTGAAATCGTAGAAGGCATGAGAGATGCTTTAAACGGCAAAATTTACGAAGATAAACAAGCTGAACCTACTGGTGAATATAAGGTTGACTTAACCCATTATAATCATCAAGAGGGGGAAGATTTTGGTTACTGTACTGAATTTATTATGCAAATTGAAAAAATGTCTGAGTTCTCTCAAAAAGAGTTTACAGAAATGATTTCACCTCTAGGAAATTCTTTAGTAGTTGTACAAGATGAAAATATCTTGAAAGTTCATATTCATACACAGACTCCTGGAGATGCATTAAACTTAGCACAACATTTTGGATTTTTTGTAAATTTAAAAATTGAAAATATGAATTTACAACATACTGAAGTTTTAATCCACCAAGAAGCTGAGCATCAAGATGAGTGCAATTGTGGTCATGACCACACTCACTCAATCGCACCAAAAGTAAAGAAAAAATATGCGATAGTAGCTGTGGCTAGCGGTAAAGGTCTGAAAGAAACCTTTATTGAAATGGGCTGTGATTACATTATTGATGGTGGTCAAACAATGAATCCTTCAGTTGAAGACTTTATAAACGCCGCTAACAACATCAATGCTGATCATATTATCATCATTCCTAATAACAAAAACGTATTACTATCTGCAGAAACAGCTATGGAAATGATTGAAGATAAAGATGTCAGAGTTTTAAAAGCAAAAACTATAGCTCAAGGTTATTCAGCTTTAACTATGTTTGATGCAACTCAAGACATTGATACAAATATGGAAGAAATGACTGAATATCTTGCACACGTAAAAACTGGTGAAGTTACATTTGCGATAAGGGATTCAAAAAATAACGGTTTAGAAATTACTAAAGATGATTTTATGGGAATCTATAATGGAAAAATAATTATCACAAAACCTTCTCGTTTAGAAGTGGTTAAAGATTTAGTTTCAGAAATGATAGATGAAGAATCAGAAATCATCACTGTCATCCAAGGTAAAGATATTACTGAGGAAGAGATCAACGATTTTCAAAACTATATTGAAGAACAATTTAGTGTTGAAACTGATTTCATAAAAGGTGATCAAGATATCTATTCATATATAATTTCAGTTGAATAAGGAGCTTAGAAAGCTCCTTTTTTCTTTTTGCTTATCAAATAAACAAATAGTTGTTATAATATAAGTTAGAGAAACTTATCTAGGAGTTTATCAATGCAATTAGAAGATATTAAAGGATTTGGGAAAAAGACGATTACAGCTTTGAATGAGTTAAATATTAACTCAGCCAAAGATTTGTTATTATGTTTTCCTAAGAAATACGACATAAACGAAATAAATGAGGTTAAGGATTGGCAAATCAATCAAAATCTCACTTTTAAGTCACAAATAGTTTCGGAGCCGAAAATATATTTCATTAGAAAACGTTTGACAAAGCTATCCTTCCAAGCTAAAACTGATAATTTGCTATTCACAGTATCGATTTTTAACCGTGAATTTATGAAACGTTTCTTAAATCCGGGGACGAAAATCATTGTATCGGGTAAATTTCTTAAGAGTTTTAACAGTTTTTCTGCCAGTAATATTGTTTTAGAAGAAAACTTTGAAGCTGGTATTATCCCAGTTTATAACTTAAAATCAATACCAGAAAAAAGAATTCGTAACGGACTTATCCAACTAATCCATAGCAATTTAGATATTGAAGATAACCTTCCGAATTATCTGTTGAAAAAGCGATCATTTCCAGAGATTTCTGAAAGCTTGAAAATGATTCATTTTCCTAAAGACAATAATGAAATATCTCTGGTTAAGCAAAGAATGGCTTATGAAGAGTTGTTGAAATTCGGATTAAGAGTAGAACTAATAAAAAGGTTAAATACGCGAATAATCACACCAAAAAAGAATTATGATATTAATAAAGTAAAAGAATTAATAAAAAGAATACCTTTTGAGTTGACTGATGATCAAAAGCAAGCAACGAATGAAATATTCTTAGATTTACATAAACCAAATGCGATGAACAGGCTCCTACAAGGTGATGTCGGTTCTGGAAAAACAATTGTTGCAATTATCAGTAGTTATGCAGTTGTAACTTCAGGTTATCAGGTAGCAATTCTAGCCCCGACTCTAGTTTTAGCAAAACAACATTTCGATACCTTCTCTGAATACTTGAAGAATTTTAATGTCGAAATAGCGCTTTTAACTAGCGACTCATCTTTAGCCGATAGAAGGAAAATTATAGCTGATTTGCAATCGGGTAAAACCAAGATAATTGTTGGTACTCATTCACTAATTCAAGAAGAAATTAATTTCGCCAATTTAGGATTTATCGTAATTGATGAACAACAGCGTTTTGGTGTCGAACAAAGACGTAAAATTAGAGAAAAAGGGCTTAATCCTGATTTGTTGATTATGACGGCTACACCAATTCCGAGAACCATGGCGATATCAATGTTCGAAAACACGGAGTTGTCAATTATTAAAGAAAAACCTAAGAATAGAAAAACGATAAAAACTAAAATAATTGATTTTGAAAATTTAAATGAAGCCTTTAATTTAGTTGAAAAAGAATTAAAATCTAATAGACAAATTTACGTAGTTTGCCCACTTATAGAAGATAATCAAGATAACAAAAATGTCTCTGTAGAAGAAGCATTTAAACTTTTAAGTAAAAGATTCAAAAATACAACTATCGCTATGCTTCACGGCAAGATGACTGAACAAGAAAAAAGTTCAATCTTTAATGATTTTACCACACATAAAATTCAAATACTCATCTCAACCACAGTTATCGAAGTTGGTGTTAACGTAAAAAACGCATCAACTATGATTATTTTTAACGCTAACAGTTTTGGGCTTTCGCAAATTCATCAATTACGCGGTAGAGTTGGGCGTAATGAATATAGCGGTTATTGTTACTTAGTTGTAGATGATTTAGTAAGTGATTTAGAAAGACTTAAAATCTTAGAGGAATCTAACGATGGTTTTAAGATTAGCGAATTTGATTTAGAAATTAGAGGGCCAGGAGAAGTTTTCGGTAAGCAACAGTCTGGAGTCCCAAATTTTCAGTTTGCAAATATCATTTCTGATGTAAAATTACGTGAAGCAGCTTTCAGTGATGCTAAAACAATAATTAAAAATGCAGATTATCGAGCTAAAAATTTAGTTAGAAGCGTTTTGCAAACAATTAAATCTTATAATTTAGACTAAATTATGGTATACTTTTTTTAAAGGAAGAGGTGTTGTAGATGATTAAAATCGGTGTTGATGCCATGGGAGGAGACTTCGCTCCCAAAGAACAAGTACTTGGCGCAATGATGGCCGTTAAAAATATCAGTGATATTGAAATTAACCTTTACGGAGATCCCGAAAAAATAGCGCTTTACTTAACCAATAGTGAAAGAATTAATGTGATTGATGCTAAGTATGTTATACCAATGGGAGAAAAGAATCCTATCCAAGCAATAAAATCACATCCTGACTCATCGATGGTTGTAGCGCTTAAAAGCTTAAGAACTGAAGAAAGCGATGCAGTCGTTTCCAGTGGAGCCACTCAAGCTTTAATCGCTGGAGCACATATATTAGTAAGAAGAATGAAAGGTTTCAAGAGAACGGCAATTGCACCCTTAATTCCTAATATTAATGGTGGGAATACGATTCTTTTAGATGCAGGAGCGAATTTGAGTATAAAACCAGAATATATGCTCCAACAAGCTTACTTTGCTAAAATTTATGCTCAAAAAATAATGAATATTCAATCTCCTAAGGTGGGATTAATAAATATTGGCACTGAAGATGGTAAAGGAAGAGAATTTGATCAAGAAGCATTTCATTTGTTCAAGGATACCGACTTATTTGAATTTGTTGGTAATGTTGAACCTAAAGTAGTTTTAGAACCACCTTGTGATATTTTAATCAGTGATGGATTTACCGCTAATATCGTTATGAAATCTATTGAAGGTACAGCTAAAAGCATGAGTAAACTAATTAAGAAGTCATTATTTAGTAGTTTTAGCGGGAAGATAGGCGCTTTGTTTGCACGGAAGAATTTAGCACAAATTAAAAAGACAATGTCCGCTGAAGAGATTGGTGGAGCGGTATTATTCGGCTTATATAAACCAGTTATCAAAGCTCAAGGTGCATCTAAAGCTTATGGCTTCTATAACGGAATTAAACAAGCAGCTAATATTGTTAGACAAGAAGTCTTTGAAACCGTTAAAGCTTACATTGACAGTCAAAAGGAACAGGATGAAGATGAATAAAAACTTATCTGATTTAGAAGTTTTATTTAATCTTGATTTTAAGAATAAAAAACTTTTACAACGAGCACTTACACACTCGTCTTTTGCCTATGAAAACAACACTTTAAGTAATGAAAGACTAGAGTTTGTCGGAGATGCAGTTCTCGATTTAATTGTCGGTAAGTATCTTTATGAAAACATTCCTGAATCTGAAGGCGTTCTAACCAAAAAACGCGCTCAGGAAGTCTGTGAAGATGCACTTTATCATTATGCTCTAAGTTTTAAACTAGGGGATTATTTGTTGTTAGGTAAAGGTGAAGAGTTATCTGGGGGTAGGGAGAAACCAGCGATTTTAGCAGATGCTTTTGAAGCCTTTTTAGGCGCTATATATATCGATAAAGACCTTAAAGAGGTTTATAAAGTAGCTGAAAAGATAATCTTTCCTCACATTAAAGCGAACTTAAATAAAGAAGACAATGATTATAAGAGTAAATTGCAAGAACTATTACAATCTGATAAACGCGGCCTAAGATATGAAATAATTTCGGAAACCGGTCCTGCTCATGATCGTGAATTTGTTTCAAGAGTTTTTATGGATGGAACAATTATTATGGGAGAAGGTAAAGGCAAAAGCAAAAAAGAGGCCGAACAAAACGCTGCTTATGCCGCCTTAAGAAAACTAGCTAACACTTAAAAAAGAAAAGAAGAGGTTTTTCTATGGAAGTTTTAATTCTAAAAAAAATGATCAAAGAAGGAATTATTGATTTTGATAAATTGCTCAAGAATACCTATAGAGATTTAAGCATTACTGAACTTGAAGCTTTTTTACTTATGGAGTTAAATACTTTAAAAGTCAATGGGATTGATTTTGTTACTCCTAAGACTTTAACAAAAAAACTCACAATAACTGAAACAGAAGCTCATACATTACTGGAAAATTTAATGAAAAAGAAGTATCTAAACTTTGAATTAATCAAAAAAGCTAACGGAAAACAAGCTGAAAGCTTTAATATTGATTTAGCATATCGCAGAATATTAGAACACTATCAAAACTCAATAATGGATGAAATCATGACTACCGAAAATGAATATGAAAGTTTAGAAGAAGAGGTAGTAGAGCTTTTAGAAAAGAATTTTCAAAAACAACTAAAACCCCTTGAAATTGAGCTCATAACCAAATGGATTCATGAATATAAATATACTAAAGAGGACATTAAAGATGCGATATTTGCTGCGATTAAAGCTAATCGTTATTCAATAAGCTATTTAGATGGAGTATTGCTGAAAAAACGGCAAATAAATCAAAATATCAAAGTTAGAAAAAGCCCTAAACCAAAATCAAAAGCTTTGAAAGAATTCTTAGAATCATGACAAAGAATAAAGCAATAGCTCTAGAGATTTATGATAGCATTACAAAATTGTTTCCTGACGCTGCTTGTGAACTGAATTATCAAGCGGACCATGAACTATTAATTGCGATAATGTTAAGTGCACAAGCTACAGATGAATCAGTAAATAAAGTTACACCTGAGCTATTTAAAAATTATCCAACCTTAAATGATTATGCAAAAGCTAAAGTTACTGATTTGGAAAAAGCGATTAAATCAATCGGACTATACCGAAATAAAGCTAAAAATTTGCAGAATATGGCAATAATGGTGATTGAAAAATTTTCAGGAAAGATTCCTGATAATCAAGTAGATTTAGAAAGCTTACCGGGAGTGGGAAGAAAAACTGCTAATGTTTTCTTAGCTGAAGCTCATCACATACCGAAAATAGCTGTTGATACTCACGTTTCTAGAGTTTCTCAACGCCTTGGCTTTGCAAAAGAAGGGGCATCTCCTAAAACCGTTGAAAACAATTTAATGAAGCTTTACCCAAAAAAGTTGTGGATATCACTTCATCATAAACTGATTTTCTTCGGCAGGTATTTCTGCACAGCCAGAAAACCCAATTGTAAGAATTGTCCAATAATAAAATATTGTAAAAAACCTCAGTTATGAAAACTGGGGTTTTTTCTAGATATGGCTCTTAATTTAACTTTCGCTTTAATTTCGGTTGAAAATTTCAAATATAAAAACTTTATTTTTTTTGTTAATTGCCTTATAATTTTTTTGACTTTTTATCAATACATATGAGGGAGTGTGAAGGTAGTGCTATACAAGATTGATAATGAAATAAAAAAAAGACGAGAACGAGTCAGTCAGTTTTATTACGGAGACTTTGGTCAAAATTTACGAAAAAAACGGCTTGAAATGAAAATGACTCAAGAACAAGTTTCAAAAGGTATTTGTTCAAATACTTACTTGTCCAAGATTGAAAACAATCAGATTGTTGTTAACCGGGATAGTTTAATGTTGATAATGGAAAAGATGGATATTCCCCTTAATGAAATCTGCTTTCCAGAAGAAATGCTAGATTATTTAGATCGTTCTGTAAGATGCTTTTTTTATCGGGATTTAGAAGCTTACAATGAACTTTTTAAAGAGATTAGCATATATCAATTTTCAACTCTAATTCAGATTATCAAATTAGGATATTATATCCTTAAATACAATTTAGAAGAAGCAGGCTTGATTTATAATGAAACCTTTAGATATCTCAGTTCATTAGAAGATTATGGACTCTCTATGTTCTTGCTTTATGCGAGTTTCTATTTAATTGAAGTTCAAGATTATAAAACCGCTAGATTAATCGTTGAAAAGATTGAAAATCACTATCAAAACGATGATTTAGTATTTTCGATGTTGAATTATGCGAAGTATATAATTTATGGAAACTTATACATTCATACCCAGGCATCAGAGTATGGATTTATAGCTTTAAACCTTTTTAATCGCTATTCGAATATGGAAAGATTAACAGAATTATACATGTGGAAAGATATCTTTCTTATTTATGAAGCTAAAAGACCAGTTGACTTAAATGCCAACACAATAAATTTTCTGCCGATACAGTATCAAAATCGGTATTTGCTATTACTAGCTATATCAGGACAAAATCCCAAATATTATTTAGAAAAACTAAATAAAGAAGGAAATTACTATTTGGAAGCTTTGTTCTATAAAGCCTATTATTTTATGCAAGAAAAAGATTATGAAAATTATCAAGTTTGTTTAGAAGAAATCAATGCCTTGCATTATCAATTAGAATCGAAAATAGATTATACTTATCTATTGAAGATAATTAAGGCAAAGAATGAGATGCTAATTAAAGATTATTTAATCAATTATATACTGCCATTTTTCTTAGAAAAACAAGAACTATATTTTTATAACTTAACGATAAAAGAGATTGTTAAAATTTTGACTAAGAAAAAACGTTACAAGGATGCTCTTACCTACAAAACTAAAACAGAAGAAACGATAAATGTCTTACAAACAACATAAAAAAACCCCTTTCAAAAGGGGTTTTAAAGTGCTTTAATTATATTCTTTGCAAGATTTAAGTAAATTATTCCTGACATATCAGTTTCTTTACAAATTACTTGATCATATTTAGTTATTGGTAAGGAAGCAAGAAGCTCAACCACTAGTTCATCAGCAACTTTCTTTCCCCCATCTTTTCCGAAAATATAATGAAACTCATTATTAACTTCATAATATGCCATATTTTCAATAACTCCAATAACATCTTGAGATAAATCTTTAGCCGCATATCCAGCTTTGATAGCGATATGTGCAGCGCTCTCTTGAGGCGTTGTAACAATTACCATTTTGGCATCTTCGGAGAAGTTCTTTAAATCCATCATTACATCTCCAGTTCCCGGAGGTAAATCCACTAAGAAATAATCAATATCATCATTCCATAAGGTGTCTTCAAAAAATAATTTAAGAATTTTACCTAACATCGGGCCCCTAAGCATTAGAGCTCGTTTTTCTTCAACTAAATATTCCGTTGAAACCATTTGAATTCCATCTTTTTCAAATGGATATATCTTACCGTCCTTATCTCCCATCAAAACATGTTTTGTGGCATTAAGAATCTTAGGCATATTAGCACCATAGATATCGGCGTCAATAATTCCGACTTTCTTACCTAAACGGGTTAGAGCATAGGCTAAATTTGCAGTTACAGTAGATTTTCCTACGCCACCTTTACCTGAAGCAATAAGCAAAGTCTTTGCTTTTTGAAATTGTTTAGACTTTCTTTTTGTAAATTCAATTTTAACTCCAGAATAGCCTAAGTCTAGTTTAACTATTTTAGCTACTTCTCTAGTGATTTTTTTAGTAAATTCGCTATTATCTTTATCAGCGATTTCCAAGATTAGGATTACAGAGTTAGAATCATCAATACCGACATGTTTTATACTGTCAGTTTCACTTAATGATTTATTACAACCGGGATCGACAATTTCCCCTAGCTTTTGTTTTATAATTGCTATTTCATCCATATATTTTCACTCCTCGATTTATTTTTACAAAGACATTATAACGCAAATTTGTAATAAATAAAACTGAAAAGAATTTTAGGTTTAATTTGAAGGATTTTTTCTTGACATTTATTAGTAAAAAAAGTATAATTGTTTTGCTGTGATGAGGTGATGGAATTGAAATGGACAATTCACGAACTGATAAAAAGGGCTAAAAACGATAATTTCATCGATGAAATTATTGATTTAAGACCTTATCTAAATCCGGAAATCGATGATTTAGTAGATATATCAAAGACCTCTGTCGAAGGCAATTACCTTTACTATCCTGATGAAGAACTATTTGAATTTGACCTAAGAGTTAAAACCAAACTTACAATGCTTTGCTCAATTAGTTTAGATTTGGTAGAAATTAATTTAGACTTCGATACACAACTAAATTTTTCTCTTGATTTCATCGATGATAACACACATGTTATTGAAGGAATAACTTTAGATTTAAAACCCTATATTTTTTCAGAAATATTGGTTGAAAAACCAATGAGGGTAATAGCTAAAGGCGCCTATGATAACTTTCATGAAGATGTAGTTGAAATCTCTGAAAAAGAATTACAAGAAACTAATCCATTTGCTAAACTAAAAAAATAAGGAGGCGAACGAAATGGCTGTACCACAAAGAAAAATTAGCAAGCAACAAAAAAGAAAAAGAAGAACACATTTTAAATTACACGCTCCAGCTATGGCTGTATGTCCAAACTGCGGTGAACTAACATTATCTCATCAAGTTTGTAAAACATGTGGTTATTACAAAGGAAAATTGGTTGTAGAACCAAAACCAGAAAAAGTAGCAGAATAAAAGAAAAGATACGTTGATTATTCAACGTTTTTCTTTTGCCTTTTATGTTATAATAGATTAGGTGGTTATATGGAAAAACACTTACCGGTACTATTAAAAGAAACAATTGAATTATTAAATATAAAAGCGGATGGAATTTATATTGATATGACTCTCGGTGGTGGCGGTCATTCTGAAGCAATTCTGAAAAGACTTATATCTGGAAAGTTATTTGGCTTTGATCAAGATGTTTACGCCATCAATAAAGCGAAGTTAAGACTAAAAGACTATCCTAATTTTGAAGCTATCAATGCTAATTTTTCAAATGCTAAAGAAGAGTTACAAATGAGAAATATTCAGAGTGTAGATGGAATAATTTTTGATTTAGGAGTATCGTCTTTTCAATTTGATCAAGCTGAAAGAGGTTTTTCATATCGTTTTGAAGCTCCTTTAGATATGCGAATGAATCAAAACCAGAGCTTAAGCGCTGAATTGATTGTTAATACCTATTCGCAGAAAGAATTAGAAAATATATTCTTTAAATATGGAGAAGAAAAATTTTCTAGAAATATCGCTAAGAATATCATTCAACATCGCAGTATTTTCCCAATTAAAACGACTTTTGATTTAGTGGACATAATAAAAAAGTCCTTGCCGGCTAAAGAGCTTTCAAAAAAAGGTCATCCAGCAAAAAAAATCTTTCAAGCATTGAGAATTGAAGTGAATCAAGAATTGACAATTTTAGAGGACTCACTAAAATCAGCTATAGACTTGCTTAAACCTAATGGTCGTTTAGCAGTAATAACATTTCATTCTCTAGAAGATCGTATTTGTAAGCAACTTTTTCGCGAACTATCCACTATTTATGTCCCTAAAAATGTTCCAATAATAATTGATGAAGAACCACTAATAAGATTAATCAATCGAAAAGTTATCACAGCAGATGAAGAAGAACTAAAAGAAAACAATCGTTCTCATAGTGCAAAACTTAGAGTTATTGAAAAAAATAGTAAATAATAGTTGACATTGTCTTCAATGTTATGATATCATATTTTTGCGTCAAACAAGCAGGTGTAGTTCAATGGTAGAACCTCAGCCTTCCAAGCTGATTATGAGGGTTCGATTCCCTTCACCTGCTCCATATTGAAATGAAATAGCTTCCAAAAGTTGGAGATATGGTAGAGAAAACCATACACTCTAATGAAGGGAGCTTTTTTTATTTATATAGACAACATTAGAAC
>JBAYQC010000039.1:0-11718 GCA_041677365.1 Candidatus Izemoplasmatales bacterium
TAGAAGTGCATCTCTTGAACTAATTACTCCACCGATATAATATGGTAAACCACAATTAGCAAAAGAGATAAACTCGCCTCTTTCAAGCATGATAATCTCTGCGTTTTCATCTAACCTTCTCAGCCTAGTGGCAGTTGAAGCTCCGCCGGCAACGCCACCGATAATAATAATTTTTTTATTTTTCATCTCATTCCTCCAATTTACCCTCATTGATTTTACTCCCGCGTTGAATATTTGTCAAATTAAAAGCAATAAAAAAACCAAGTTTTCACTTGGTTTTTCGTAATTTTTATTTGTTGTATAACTCAACGATTAAGTTTTCTTTGATTTCAGGTAAAATTTCATTTCTTTCAGGTAAACGAGTGTAAGTAGCTGTTACTTTTTCATCGTTGAAATCAATGTATTCTTGACGAGATACGACTGCTTCTAAAGAATCTTTTACGATTTTTAAACTCTTTGATTTTTCCTTTAAAGAAATTACTTGGCCAGGTTTAACTCTAATTGATGGAATTGTTGCTTTCTTATCATCTAAAAGAATATGACCATGGTTTACCAATTGTCTAGCTTGTTGTCTAGTTCTAGCGAAACCAGCGCGGTATACTAAGTTATCTAATCTTGATTCTAGTAAGAATAAGAAGTTTTCACCTTGTTTACCTTGCATTTTCTTAGCTTCATTGAATGTCTTGCGGAATTGTTTTTCGTTTACACCATAAGTAAAACGCACTCTTTGTTTTTCTTGTAACTGTAATCCGTACTCAGAAACTTTCTTTCTTCTTTGTCCGTGTTGTCCTGGTGCATATGGGCGTTTGTTTAACTCTTTTCCTGTTTCAGAAATTGAGTAGGATAAACGACGACTTTTTTTCCATTCCGACCCTGTAAATCTTGACATATATTATCCTCCTTTTTAAAAATTTTACGTTTGTAATTTGAGGAGCCTTATTACAATCTAGATTGATCTGTTCTGATGGTTTCTTGTTAAGCAGTTAACAGTACTTCCAAACCAGTGTATCCTGGAACAATCAAAATCCATAAATTGCGATAAAACAACTGCTTTTTATTACATGCGCACAAAATATTATAACTTAAGGCTTATAAAATGTCAACTAAAAGCTTCACCAGTGCTTCCAACTCTGTTTTTAGCGTTTCATCAAAGCGATTATACTTAGGACTATCAATGTCTAGAACCCCTAAAAGTTGATTGTTTTTTATGATTGGTATGACAATTTCTGAATTTGAGTTACAGTCACAAGGAATGTGTCCAGTGAACTCATGAACGTTATCTACAACCATAGTTTTTCTTTCTTTAGCGGCTATGCCACAAACGCCTTTACCCATATCAATTAAGGTAACCGCAGACTTTCCTTGGAAGGGGCCTAAGAAAAGATTTTTACCATCATATAGATAGATTCCAACCCAGTTTAAGTCTTCAACATGTTCCATAATAATCGCGGTAAAATTTGCGTAATTAGAAATTGGATTCAAATTTTTATCAAGAAATAACTCTGTTGCTTGAAACAATATTTCGTTTTTCATTTTATCAAACTCCTTTGCTTCCAAATATTATAAAATATCTCAAGATAAATGGCAATAAATATGATAAAATAATAAGGAAAAAGAAAGAAGTGGTGCACATTATGTATGAATATATCATGGTAAGATATGGTGATTTAATCTTAAAAGGTAAAAATCAACATATTTTCCGACACAATATCAATAACCAAATCGCCCATAAAATGTATGGATTAAACGTTGAAATCGAATTTCAACATGATTTAGTATTTATTAAACTTAATAATAACAATGCTCAAGATGTTGTAGATAGATTAAACTTTATCTCCGGACTCAACTCCTACAGTAAATGTTTAAAGTGTGAGTTTGATCTTGATAAAATTGCTGAAAGAGCAATCGAACTTTTAAAATATGAGATTAATGCAGAAACCACTTTCAAAGTTGAAACTAAAAGAGCGGATAAGTCTGTTCCCTTAAAATCACTAGAAGTATCCAACCTTGTTAGTAAGAAAGTCTTAAGAGAAGTCCCTAATTTAATCGTTGATGTTAGGCATCCCAAGAAGACTCTCAATATAGAAATTCGTAAAGAGGGAACTTATGTATTTACTGATAAAATCCCTGGCATTGGAGGTTTTCCAACCTCAACTGGAGGAAGAGCAATGCTTTTAATAAGCGGGGGTATTGATTCTCCAGTAGCTGGATATTTAACTATGAATACCGGACTTGAAATTGAATGCATTCATTTTGAATCTTCGCCATTAACGCCAATTGAATCGGTTCAAAAAGTAATTGATTTGGTTCAAGTCTTGGCTAAATACGCTCCAAGTTCAAAAATCAAACTTCATCTAGTTCCGTTTAGAGAAATTCATGAAGAAATCTTAACAAAAATTCCTGAACCCTATATCATAACCATTATGAGGAGAATGATGTATAGATTAGCTGAGGCACTGGCAAAAAAGAACAACTGTAAAGCTATTGTTTCAGGGGATTCAATTGGACAAGTTGCTTCACAGACTTTGGAGAGTCTAATCACCGTTCAATCTGTCGTTGATACGCTAGTTATTAGACCCTTAGCTGCGCTCGATAAAAATGAAATTATCAAAATAGCTAAAAAAATTAAAACTTATACAATATCTAACCGACCCTTTTCTGACTGTTGTACAGTTTATGTTCCAAAACGTCCGGTAATTAAACCTACTGTTGAAAGAGCTTTAGAGTTTGAACAATTTTTCGATTATAGCAAATACCTTAAAACAGCTACTAAAAATACAATTACTATTGAAATCAATGAAAGAAAAACTCTGAACATTATCGATCAAGGCATGAGTGTTTCTGAAGTATTTAAAAAATGATTAAATTAGAAACAAATAGATTGCTTATAAGACGATTTAAACCGGGTGATATAAATGATTTTTTTGAATATGCTAAGTTAGATACCGTAGGACCAATGGCAGGATGGTTACCACATCCAAACATTGAGCATTCACAAAAAATCCTTTCCAGTTTTATCACTAGTGACGAAGTCTTTGCGATTGAATTAAAACAAAGTCACAAACTGATTGGATCGATTGGATTGCATAAGGTAAATGTTGATAATATCTATCAAGGGTATGAACTTGGATATGTCTTGTCTCCCACTTATCAACATCAAGGTTATATGCAAGAAGCGGTCACAAGAATTATTGATTATGGATTTTTAGATTTAAAAATCAAAGAACTAGCCATATCTCATTTTATTAAAAATTTTCCATCGGAAAAACTAATAAAAAAATTTCCCTTTAAATTTCAAAGAGAAATCGATTATGAGACTAGAGATTATGGGAATATTACCAGTAAGTTTTATATTATGAAAGACAATGATTATATAAATATGAGGAGGAACAAAATGAAAGTTTGGAATTTAGACAAGTTGTATTTAGGATTTGATGATCCTAATTACCAAAAAGACTTAGCAAAGGTTGATGAACTGATAGCTAAGATTAACAAACAAGAATCACTTTTAACAAACTATGAGCAAAAACAAGAAAAACTACTAAACTATCTTAAACAAGAAATTGAGTTTTCACTAGTAGTAAGGAAGCTATTTCACTTTGCATCTTTAACCCAATCGGTAGAAAGTACTAATCCTTTAGCTAGTAAAAACACCGCTATTTTAAGAAGAAAACTTACAGAATTAACAAAGGTTCAAACCATTTTTACTAAATGGATTGCAAATTATCCAGAAATTGATCAGGATATTGCAAGTAATGATTTTCTAAAAGAACATGAGTTTTATTTAAAAGAAATTCAAGAAGAAGCTAAACATCTTTTAAGTGACGATTTAGAATTGATAATTGCGAAATTAAGACAAACTGGTTCAAGTGCTTGGTCGATTCTTCAATCACTTTTAACTTCAACATTAGAAGTCGAATACGACGGTAAAATCATCACTTTATCTGAAGTAAGAAACCTTGCGGAAGATAAGGATCAAGACGTCCGTAAAAAAGCTTTTGAAGCTGAGATAAAAGCTTATGAAAAAATTGATAAGTCAATAGCTGCGGCTTTAAACTCAATTAAAGGTGAAGTTAACACCATATCTGAAGCTAGAGGTTTTCCAAGTCCTTTAGATCAAGCTCTCCACATGAGCAGAATGCAAAGAGAAACCCTTACAGCTATGCAAGAAGCAGTAAAGGATTATTATGAAGTGTTTAGAGCTTACTTAAAAAGAAAAGCTAAACTTTTAGGTCATAAAAACGGTTTACCTTTCTATGATTTGAACGCACCTATCGGTTCCTTCAATAAACACTTTACCATTGAAGAAGCTAATGATTATGTCTTAAAGAATTTTTCAACATTTTCCCCTAATTTAGCTAATCTAGCTAAACGAGCATTTACGGAAAATTGGATTGATTACACACCGAGAAAAGGAAAAAGAGGCGGAGCATTCTGTTCAAATATGCACGAAATTAAAGAAAGTCGAATCATGACTAATTTCACCGGAGCTTTTGGAGATATGCTTACACTTTCACATGAATTAGGACATGCTTATCATGGTGATACAATCTTTAACGAAAGTATTTTAAATAGTTCATACACAATGCCAGTAGCGGAAACCGCTTCAACTTTCTGTGAAACAATCGTAAATAAAGCAGCGATTAAAGATGCTCAAACCAAAGATGAAAAAATCTTTTTATTAGAATCAGCAATCCAAGGATACACTGCAGTTGTAATTGATATTATGTCACGTTTCATCTTTGAAAGAAGTGTATTTGAAGGAAGAAAAGAAACTGTATATGATGTTGATGAATTAAAAGAATTGATGATTAAAGCTCAAAAAGAAACCTATGGTGATGGTTTAGATCAAGATAACTTACATCCTTATATGTGGATTCCTAAACCTCATTATTACAGTGGTGGATTGAGTTATTATAACTTCCCTTATACTTTCGGATTGTTATTTGCAAAAGGACTTTATGCAAAATATCTAGAAGATAAAAAAGAATTTGTAAAAAATTATGATTTATTATTAGCAGCTACGGGAAAAATGTCAGTGGAAGATGTTGCTAAATTGATGAATATTGACGTTACTAAAAAAGCTTTCTGGGTTAGTTCTTTGGAAATGTTAAAAGAAGATATTGAAGAATTTTTAGAATTAACAAAATAATCCCAAGAAAACTCCTAACTTAATTGTTTATATTAATGAAGAGGCAAAGGAGGATTATATGAAAAAGTTTATCTTTAGTTTTTTTCTAGCTTTATTGTTACTTGGTTTTAACGCTTGTCAAGCTAATATGGAAACTGTCCCTGATGGAGAAAATGTAGGGTCTTTCTCGTCTTACTCACAGTTAGAAGACTATATCAAAAGTTTAGCGAGTAAAGACGGTGATAGATACTATTTTAACAGTGTTTTAGAGTTTGAAGGTACTCCTGAATCTGCAGTAGATTCAACGACTGATGATCAAATTACCTATGATTCAGGTGAAAGAAGTCATTCACAAACCAATAATCAAGTAGAAGGAATTTTTGAAGCTGATACGATAATTACAGATGGATATTACATTTATATCGTTTCTGGGAACCGGTTTTTAATTGTTTCTGCAGATAGTTTAGATATCGTTTATGAGTATGAAGTTGAAGAAATTTACTTCTCTGGTCTTTATGTTTATGAAGATAAAGTCGTAGTATTGGGAAATTATTGGTTATATACTTATGATGAAACTGTCCGCGAAGATTCTGATCAATTTACAAGTGAAGGTAGCGAAACAACAGAAGGTTATTCTTATGCTTACAGTTATAGTTATGGAACTAAAGTGTTTGTATTTGACGTTTCTGATATGGAAAACATTGTGGTTTCAAGAGAGTTAAACTTTGATTCAGCCTATTTGACTGAATCAAGAATGATTGATGATGAGGTTTATCTAATCTTAAATAATTATAGTCTGGGATATTACTTTGATGAAGCAAGGATTATACCTGAGTATTATGATTCTGCCGTTATGACTGAGATGGAAAAATTCCAACCTAGTCAAATCTATTTCATGCCTAATGATAATCAAGAAATGTCTTATTTAATCTTTTCTGTTTTCAGTGTCGAAGACAATGAAGCAGCCAAGACAAAAGCTTATCTCGGTAGTTCTTACCAAATTTATATGAGCCAGGATAATATCTATACTACAGTTTACCGGTATCTTTTTGATGAAGAATTAGATCGATATGACGCTAAAACTTTTATAATGCGTTTTTCTATTGAAGATGGTGTGGCTGAATACCAAGCGATGGCTAAAATCGATGGTTCACCTATAAACCAATTCTCAATGGATGAATATAACGGGGTATTTAGGATTGCTGTTACTGATTATGATTTTTCTCAAGAAACAGCTGTTTTTAACAACTCTGTTTACCTCTTGTCAGCTGAAAGTAAAGATGAAATGGAGATTTTATCTTCATTGAGCGGTTTAGGGAAACCGGGAGAAAGAATCTATGCAGTAAGATATATGGAAGACGAAGCTTATGTAGTAACCTTTGTTAACACAGATCCACTTTATAAACTTGATTTAAGCGATCCGCTTAATCCAGCAGTCCTTGGTGAGTTAGAAGAAGAGGGCGTGAGTGATTATTTACATCCAATCTTTACTGATTTAGCAATTGGGATTGGTCGTCAAGCAGAAGAAAATGAATACGGGTGGACTAACTTTATCGGTGTTAAGGTAGCTACCTATGATTTAAGCGGAAATAATCCAGAAAATATCGAAACCTATTTAGTTGAAGGTGAGTATTCTTATTCAAGAGCTTCTTATGATCATAAAGCTTTTATCTATTATGAAGTTCCTGATGAAGACTATCTATTATTTGCTATTCCGATTTCAGTATATTACGAAGATTATTATCGTTATGCTCAAAAGCTATTAGTCTTCAAAGTTTGGGAAAACGGTGATTTAGAACTAGCAGCTGAGTTAGAACATATGGGTAATAATACCTCCTATTTTGATCAAATTGAAAGAGCGGTAATGATTGAAAACTATATCTACACCCTTTCATATTCGCAAATTCAAGTATTCAATATGGATGATGAATTTAATTTTGTCGATAAGGTTATAATCAACGAAACTTATTACTTTGATTATGCTATAAATGAAGAACCGATGGATTAATTATTAATTTATACGCAAAAAAATAACCTAGAAATTCTAGGTTATTTTTTTATTCTATAAATCAAAAAAATCTAATTTTTTTTAATTGCGTTTTGTCATCCATTCTACAAGTTTATCAAAGGTGAGCGGTTTAGATATGTAATAACCTTGAATATAATCAATACCGATACCCTTAGTTTTCTCATAAACTGATTTTGATTCAACACCTTCAGCCACAACTTTCAAATCGAATTGATGAGCTAGTTTAATTGTCGCGTCGACGATGTTTAATACGGTGGGTTTTTCCAAAATATTGTTAATATAATATTGATCGATTTTTAGGAAATCAGTATCAAACTGACTTAAGTATGTAAGCGATGAATAACCTTTGCCGAAATCATCGATTGCAATCCTAAAACCAGCCGCTTTTAAATTATCTAAGGTGCTCTTTGATTTCATTTCTTCTTCTAAAAGAAATGATTCCGTTACTTCAAAAACAATCTTTTCCGGGAGTACTTTTTGTTCTTTAACGATTTTTACTACACTATCATAGAAATTGGGGTTATTTAGGTTTTTCGGTGATAGATTAATGCTAATACAAATATCGAAACCTAAATCCTGCAATTTCTTTAAATGAATTAATGCTTCTTTAATAACCCAATCCGTTAAAGGATGTACTAACTGGGTAGATTCTATCAGAGGAATAAAATCATTTGGCATAATCATACCATGGACGGAATTATTCCATCTAATCAATGCTTCAACCTTTTCAACTTTTTCGGTTTTTGAATCAATTATTGGTTGAAAAACCAAAAAAGTTTCGTGTTTTTCCAAAGCGTTTAAAAACTGCCCTAATAAACTAAACTCAAATCTTCTTTTTAATAGTTCATTATCAAAGATTACAAAGGGAAGATTATTTTCTTTAGCATATCCAGCTAAGCGATCAGAATCTCTAAAAGGAATCAGAGTTTTACATGTTTTAAAACTTGTGGTTTCATTAACTCCAATTGAATAATCAAGATAAACTGTAATTCCTTCAATATCAAATTGATTTGAAAGGCTCTTTAACGTATCGGCTCCATCATGAATCACACCTTCGACCTTAATGATAAACCAGAATTTATCGGAATCAGCTTGAATTATCACAGTTTCTTTCGGTAAGATATTTTTTAAATATCTAATAAGTTCTTTTATGGTTTTAATATAATAATCTGTACCGATAACTTCACAAATTCGACTTTTATTATTAATTAGAACGGTAGCGGTGATTACGTTGTCTTCAATAAAATCATCTTCAAGTTGTAAAAGGTAATTAATATTATGAATTCCCGTATCTGGATGACGAGAGAAAAGCCGGTTATTTATCTTGATAATTTTCTTATATTTTTCAACAAAATATCCACTTAAACCACCAATAACAACAAACATTAACATTCGGTAAAACCAATTGATAAATTCCTGCTGTTCTAAGGGGTCAACAACCAAGGGCATTAATGGACCTAAGAGAATGCCGCCAATAATCCCAGCGAGTACGCCAACTTTAAAACCAAAAACAATCCCAGCGAAAAGAATGGGAATGTACATAGTATGAGAATAAACAAACTTTATTCCTCCGGTATAATAAACTAAAAGCCAGATCAGTGGAAAGGCTGCTGATATACCAAGAGCAAAAATAAGTTTTTGGTGTTTTTTCACAAGAAAGAATAGCGAATTTTTATTTTCATTCTGCATAGTTTCACCTCCGTATGACAAGTATATTAATTATATTATATTACTATTTATTTTAAAAAAGATACGACTCAGCAAAAAAATTGCATATATCTATAAAAATGTTAAATATTGTTAAATTTTTGTTATTGAGGACTGAAAATTAATTCAAAAATCAATTAATAAAAGTGTCTTAATCACCAATGTATGCAAATAGTCTTTAAAATATCTCGATTTATAGTAAAATAAGTTTGTATGGAGGCAATTATTTTTGAAAAAATCAATTAGTTCAGTAAATAACCCAATAATTAAAAACGCAGTAAAACTAAAACAAAAAAAATATCGTAATCTCTTTAGTCAATATTTGGTAGAAGGATATCATTTAATCGAAGAAGCATTCAAGTTGAATTTGCTTGAAGTGGTTTTTTTTACTGATGATTTTAACTTAGATTTTGATAATGCTTATCAAGTTAATCCTGAAGTGATGAAGAAGCTTTCTTTTTTAACTACTCCTCCAGGAATTATTGGTATCTGTAAAAACCAAGTTAACCAGAAGTTGTCAAACAAGGTTTTGATACTAGATAATGTTCAAGACCCCGGGAATATCGGAACTTTATTAAGAACAGCAGCTGCATTTAACTTTGATACGGTTATTGCAGAGAACTCAGTAGATTTCTTCAATGAAAAAGTTATTAGAAGTTCCCAAGGAGCAATCTTTAAGTTGAACTTACTAAATTTAAAAATAAAGGACTTTATTCTTGAAGAAGACTACCAATTTTTAGTTACCGATCTATCTAGTAATACCGATCTTAAAGATTTAAAACTTAGAGAAAAGGTAGCTTTGATTCTCGGTAATGAAGGTAGTGGTGTAAGCGAAGATATTTTTGCAATCTGCAAAGAAAAAATCAAAATTAAAATGGCAAATATGGAATCTTTAAATGTTGGTGTTGCCGGTGGCATCATCATGCATGAGATTTATCAAAGGAGTGAGGAATAATGGAATATATTTATGAAGACAATCGAATCTATTCTTTAGGAGAAAATGAGTTATTATTAGCAGAAGTGACCTTTCCAAAACGTGATGAGTTACGAGTAGACATCAACCATGTTTATGTTGATGCAAGTCTCAGAGGCCGAGGGATTGCTAGTGATTTAATGTTAAAAGCCTATGAGTACATTAAGGCAAAAGATTTAAAAATAATTGCTAAATGTCCTTATGCTATCTCATGGTTTAAAAAGAACGAAGAATATCAAGATATCGTTATCAATGTTAAGACAAGAAAATAGATATTTTTCTTGAAAATCTCAAGAGCATATGATATAATACTTTTGTGCATAAGGTTAAGAGAGAGGGTCGTGCCCTCTCTTTTTAATGAAAGGATTTTGATAATGATGGATATTGAGAAACTAAAAAAAGCAGTCAGTGATTTTTTAGAAACTACAGAGTATGAACTTTATGGTATTGAGTATACCCAAAATAAGCAAGATAAGATTTTAAGAATTTTCATTGACAACAATAAAGGCATTACAATTGATGATTGTGTAAATGCAACCCATCTACTTAATCCATTTTTAGATGAATTAGATCCAATTGATGGAGAATATATGTTAGAAGTAAGTTCACCTGGAGCTGAAAAAGAACTTCGCAGTAAGGAAGCGATTCTAAATAATATTGGAAAGAATGTTTATTTAGAAACTTATGAACAAAAGCTCACTGGTAAACTCATAGCTTTTAACGGAAAAGTATTGACGATTTCAATAAAAAGTAAACAAATTAATGTCGATTATATGGATGTTAATTACATTAGATTAACGATAGTTTAGGAGAAGAAAAAGATGACTAGTAAAGAATTTTTTAAAGCATTAGATATCTTATCAGAAGAAAGAGACATTCCCAAAGAGAAAATCTTAGAAGTGTTTGGTAGAGGACTTATCAACGCGTATAAGAAAGCCTACGGGGGTAAACAAAATGCTGAGGTTGTTTTTAATGAAGAAAAGGCTGAGATTAACTTAGTTGCTAAATCTTTGGTTGTTAAAGAAGTCGATCCCGAAGCAGAAGCTGGGACCCAAATTAGTTTAACTGACGCTAAAGAGATTAAAAAAACTGCTAAGATAGGTGATGTGATTGAAGAAAAAATCACCCCGAAAAATTTTGGTAGATTAGCTGCTTCAACAGCGAAACAAATGTTAACTCAAGGATTGAAACAATTAGAACGCGAACGTAACTTCGAGTATTTTACCAATAAAGTTGGCGAAATGTTAATTGCAGAAATTGTTAAAATTAACGATGATTTCGTGACCCTTTATTTAGGAAAAGACACAGAAACTTCAATCCCCAGCAAAGACTTATTACCAGCGGATTTATTCCTTGGAAACCGTCTCAGTGTTTATATCACTAAAGTCGACGAAACAACAAAAGGTCCTAAAGTATATGTTTCTAGAACTGATCGTAATTTAGTTAAACGTTTGATGGAAAATGCGATACCAGAACTTAAAGAAGGTGTAGTTGAAATCATCGGTTTATCTAGAGATCCAGGAGATCGTTGTAAGGTTTGCGTTATGAGTAATGATGAAAACGTTGATCCCGTTGGAGCTTGTTTAGGTCGTAATGGCGTGCGAATTAAAAGTGTCATTGATGCTTTAAACGGTGAAAAGATGGATATTTACAAATACAGTGACGATCCTAAAGAGTTAGTTTCTAATTCAATTCAACCAGCTAGAACAACCGCGGTTATTATCGACGCAAAAGAAAAATCAGCATTAGCTATTGTGCCTGACGATCAATTGTCACTAGCAATTGGAAAAAAAGGTCAAAATGCAAGACTTGCAGTCCAATCATGTGGATGGAAGATTGATATAAAACCGGAAACTGAAGCTAAAGAACAAGGATATA
>JBAYQC010000040.1:0-11625 GCA_041677365.1 Candidatus Izemoplasmatales bacterium
CGACAATTCCATTATATCATTTGGGAGGAATTCTTTTTTTCATCGCCACGGCTCTTCTAGTCTCACCCGCATAGCGGGTGGTTTTACTAATCGACCTCTATATAGGTCGATTATAATAAAAAAAACACAGGTTGTGGAGGCCTGTGTTTTTTATATTTGGCAGATTAACGTTTGCTAAATTGCGATGCTTTACGTGCTTTTTTAAGACCGTATTTCTTACGTTCTTTGACACGTGGATCTCTTGTGATTAATCCAGCTGGTTTTAAAATCTTGCGGTATTCAGGGTTTAATTCTAATAAAGCTCTAGTGATTCCTAAACGAATCGCTCCAGCTTGACCAATTAAACCGCCACCATTAACATTAACAGAAATATCAAATGTGTTTTCGTTATTTGTTAGGACTAAAGGTTGAGAAACATCTAGTCTTGCTAGTGCAGATGGAATATAATCATTGAACTCACGTCCGTTGATTGTCATTTTACCATCGCCTGGTCTTAATATTACTCTTGCAACTGAAGATTTTCTTCTTCCAGTTCCGCGATACATAACTTGTTTAGCCATTGTTTCCTCCTATCCTTTCAATTCCATAACCACTGGCATTTGTGCCATGTGTTTATGTTCCGGTCCTGCATAAACGAATAATTTTTTATACATTTGATTTCCTAATTTTGTTTTTGGTAACATTCCTTTAACTGCTAACTCTACCATTCTGGTAGGTTTTTCAGCCATTAATACCTTTGCAGTTTTCTCCTTAAGTCCTCCTGGATAAGTTGAATGAGTATAGTATTTCTTATCATTCCATTTATTTCCAGTTAAAACAATTTTGTCAGCGTTAATTACGATAACATAATCTCCACAATCCACATGAGGTGTATATGTAGGTTTATGTTTTCCTCTTAAAACTGTAGCCACTTCCGTGGATAGACGACCTAAAGTTTGTCCAGCTGCATCAACTACGAACCATTCGCGTTGAATTGTATTCTCATTTGCCATATAAGTTTTCATCTTATACCTCCTTAAATTTTTTTAAAGAGCTAGTGGGATATAAAATAAAAATGTACCTTTAATATCATACCACTACTAACCGATTAAGTCAACAAATATTATTTGCTCGAAACTTCTATCTTTAACTGACTTTATCGCCAGGATTTAATTTCTTGTCAGCCTCAATTACAACCAATTCCTTCGCTTCATTTTCTCCAGCTAAAATCATTCCTTCACTCAAAACCCCTCTTAATTTAACTGGTTTTAAATTCGCAACAACTATGACATTTTTGCCAACTAAATCCTCTGGTTTATAAGCCTCAGCTATCCCTGAAACAATTGTCCTAATTTTATCTCCAGTATCAATTTTAAAAACAAGAAGTTTTTTTGCGTTTTCATGAAAACTTCCTTCTACAACTTTACCGACCCGCAAATCGATTTTACTGAAATCATCGATGTTTATCTCTGGTAAGATTTCGATTTTTTTCTTTTCTGGAGTCACATTTTTATTGGTTTCCATCATTGAGCGAATGTTTGAAACTTCCTTTTGTGAATCTAATCTTGGAAATAGGTGTTCTGGTTTCTTCTCTACTTGATAAGTCGTTTTCATACCGAATTTATAGGTGTCAAAGCCTTGATATTCTGATTCTACATTTAATTGAGAAAATACTTTCGGACAAGTATCAACCAAGAAAGGTAAGTACATGATATTAATCAATCTTATACTTTCTAAAAGATGGTACATAACTGACTCTAATACAGCGGTTTTTTCTTTATCTTTAGCTAACTCCCAAGGGAATGTGTCATCGATTAATTTGTTTGTTCTTTTCACTAAAGAACTAAGTTCAAGCAAAGCTTGAGCAATGCGAAACTCATCCATGTTCTCTTGATATGCTTCAAAAACATTTTTCGCTGTTAAGACTAAGTCTAACTCATGTTCTTTGTATTCATGATTGTGCTTAGTTAGGCTTACTTCTCCATTAAAATACTTATTGACCATTGAAATTGAACGACTGACTAAATTACCGAAATCATTTACTAAATCTGTATTAATTCTTCCGATATAATCTTCAGGTGTAAATGAACCATCATGTCCATAATTCAACTCTTTAACGATATAATATCTAAAAGCATCTAAACCATAATTTTCAACTAATTGATCAGGATAAATTACATTACCTTTAGATTTTGACATTTTACCGTCTTTCATCAGATACCATCCATGAGCAAATAATCTAAACTTAATTGGTATATCCAAAGCCATTAACATAATTGGCCAATAGATTGCATGAAATCTCAATATATCTTTACCGACAACATGGATTACCTCATCCCCGTTCAACCAGTATTTTTGGAAAAGCGAATCGTCTTTAGAACCATAGCCAAGAGCAGTAATATAATTGCTAAGAGCATCGATCCAAACATAGACAACATGTTTTGGATTTGATGCAACTTTTACTCCCCAAGAAAAGGCAGTTCTAGAAACACTCAAATCATTTAATCCTGATTTAATAAACTGTACAACTTCATTTTTCCTAGTCTCAGGAACTATGAAGTCAGGATTATCCTCGATAAACTTCAACAATCTGTCTGAATATTTGGATAAACGCAGAAAATAAGTCTCTTCCTTTAATAACTTAGTCTCAGAACCACAATCAGGACAAAGGTCTCCTTCTAAGAGTTGAGTTTTAGTAAAATATGATTCACAAGAAACACAGTAATTTCCTGTGTATTCCCCTAAATAAACATCATCATTTTTAAGCAATTTTTCAAAAATATCTTCAACCACATCTTCATGTCGTTTTTGAGTAGTCCTGATAAAATCATCATTGGTAATTTTTAAACTTGCCCACAAATCTTGTGATAACTTCGCGTAGTAATCAACTGTTTCTTGTGGACTCATATTCATTTTTTTTGCTGTTTCTTCGATTTTTTGGCCATGTTCATCATTGCCGGTTAAAAACCAACTGTCATAGCCTTTCAGTTGTTTATATCGTTTTATACTATCACACAAAACGGTAGTATATGCACTGCCTATATGAAATTTACCACTGGGGTAATAAATTGGAGTAGTAATATAAAATGTCTTCAAATCCTTCACCTCAATTTTTTTAATATACTATTGCTTTCTTAAATTTATCTAAAGCCTCTTCACCTTGAATTGTTTTGATGACTTCAAATACAAATTCATAAATTGACCCCGCACTTCTTCCAGTGATAAATAGACCGTCTCTAACAGCTTTTTTGTCAACCCTTACCGCTTTATGCATATCTTGTTCTGTGCCCGGAAACGATGTGTAATGCCGGTTATCCATGATTTTTAACATACCGTAAACAGTTGGTGCTGCGCAAAGAGCTAGCATCCACTTTTCACTCATGTAAAATTTCATCACCACTTCTTTGACCAAAGCATCTTCTCTTAAAATGTAAGCTGCTCTTCCTCCCGGTATGAACAAACCATCGTAATCATTGGTATCTAAATCTTGGATTTTTTGTAAGTCGGTAACAGTTGTTTTATATGAACCGGTGACTTTATCTTGATTATAAACGCTATAAAAGTCAACTGTAAACCCTGCTCTTCTTAGAAGTGCACTGGTTCCTAACGCTTCAACATCTTCAAATCCGTCAGCTAATAAACAAGCAAATTTCATCTTATTTATCCTCCTTAATCTTATCTTCAAGATATTCTTGGTAGATTAAATTTTTTGGCTTTTTAGTCATTTCAGCGACTTTTTTCATCGCTTCAGTTTTTTTCATTCCTGTATTTATGAAGTAGTCAACTTGTTCAACAATACTCAAATCACTTTTGTGATCTTCTTCATATCCCGAAACAATAACCACCAACTCACCTTTTAAGTTATCTAGATCTTCATATTCGCTTAATTTACCACGAATTATTTCTTCATAAGTTTTGGATATTTCTCTAGCGATGACAAAGTCTCTTTCACCCAAAACTTCATACATATCTTTTAAGCAAGCTTTGATTCGATGAATTGCTTCATAAAAAATCAAAGTCTCTGAATAATATCTTATTCTTTCTAACTCATCTTTACGTTTTTTAGTTCGTGAATTCAAAAAACCGAAAAACATAAAAGGATGCGGTTTTAATCCCGACATAACTAAAGCCGTTAATAAAGCGTTAGCGCCAGGTAAAGCAATCACATTGATATTCTCTTTTAAAGCTTCACTAACTAAAGAATATCCAGGATCACTGATAATCGGCATTCCAGCATCACTGACAATTCCAACCTTAAAGTTATTTTTTAGTTGATCGATTATCTCTAATATACGTTTTTCTTCATTGTGTTCATGTAAAGAATATAGGGGTTTATCAACTTGATAATAACTGAGAAGCTTTTTTGTTACCCTGGTATCTTCAGCGTAAATTATGTCAACTTCATTAAGTGTTTTCACCGCTCTATAAGTCATATCTTCAAGATTACCGATTGGTGTCGGTATTAAATAAAGACTTGGAGAGTCGTTTTGATAATTAAGATTTCTTCTCACTACTCATCAGCTCCTAAATAAAAGATTGATTTAATTTTCTCAGTATAGTCGCCGTTTTCATCATAAACATAGAGTGGAGGTAAAACCTTGAGACCGCCGCTCTTACCATTATTCGAAGCTTCAATTAAAACCATCATGGCGGGTTTATTTTGCTTTGTAAAAACGAATTTCATTCTTTTAACCGCAAAGTCGTTTTTACTTAAACTAGCTATAATATCTTCTAGACGATCAGCACGATGAATAAAGGTAAATCTACCATTAGTTTTCAAGATTTTTTTAGTTGCTTCTACAACATCATTGAATGTCAAATCAATCTCATGCCTTGATAATGAAAGCGAAGATTTTTGATTAATAAAAGAACTATCATCGAATTTAAAAAACGGCGGATTAGAGACAACAATATCAAATTGACTGGGTTTGAATATTTCAGTCAATTTTTTAACATCATGGTTGATTAAACTAATCTGTTGATCCAAATCATTATAATCGATACTCTTCTTAGCTAAGTTTAAACTATCATTTTGGATATCAACGCCAATTAGTTCGGCTTTGGTTTTCAAAGAAAGATATAGCAAAACCGCTCCAGTACCACAGCCTAATTCGATGATCTTTTTAGTCCTGAGTTTAATTTCAACAAAATCCCCTAATAACAAAGAATCTAACGAAAAACGAAAATCATTTTCTGTTTGATAAATTTTTAAACCATCATATGCTAATAAATCATGAAGATACTCATCCAAAATTATCAGTCCTCTAATTTAGAAAGAACTGAAGCATCGTCAGATAACTCTTCCAAAGTATCAGCTACTTCATTTAAATCGTATTCTTTGGTTGAACCATCTTTGAACTCAATTGTCGCAGACTGTAAACTATAGTTTATATCTTTAACTTTGCCTCTACCGTCTACTGTCCAAACATAAGCATTAATATTGGGCATCTCTTTTTTAAAATCACGATAATTTTCATCTTCATAACGAATACAACAGAGTAATTTCCCGCAGATTCCAGAAATATTATCTGGATTTAGTGATAAACTCTGATTTTTCGCCATCTTTATTGATACCGGCTCGAAATCTCTTAAAAATGTTGTACAACAGGTTTGTCTTCCGCAAGGTCCGATACCACCAAAAACTTTAGCACCATCACGTGCTCCTACTTGTCTTAGTTCGATTCTTGTATGAAATTCATTGGCAAGATCTTTTACAAGTTCACGGAAATCTACTCTACCTTCAGCGGTAAAATAGATTATCAGTTTGCTACGATCAAGTGTATATTCACAATTAAGTAATTTCATTTCAAGTCGATTAAGTCTGATTAATTCTGAGGTTTTCTTAAGAATATAAGGCTCTTTTTCAATGTTTTCTTGATGTTCTTTTAAATCGTTGTAATTAGCCAATCTCACGATCGGCTTTAATGGTGATACTAATTCAGAATCACCAATTTCCATAATATCAGATACTACTTCACCTAGTTCCATTCCTCTAATCGTTTCTACAATAACATAATCGGAATACTTAAGATCAATATTATTAGTAGCGAAGTAGTATTTTTTTCCTAATTTATTAAATTGTATCGCTACGACTTTGTGTTGCATGTTTATAACCTCTTTCTAAATTCATTAATAGCTTGTTAAAAGCTAAATGAGTGTTGATATTATATTTTAATTTATTAGCTAATTCAAGCATTTCTTCCAAATATTCCTGTGCTTGATTGAAAGAAACCTTTTTAGCTAATCTTTCAATAGTTTCTATTTGATTGGTATAGATAATATTATCTACTAAATTGCTTTTTATGGCTAAAATATCCTTCTGGTAATAAGTTAATAAATTCAAGAAAATCTCAGTTTTCTCATTATCAGAAAGTAATTTATTTTCTTGAAATAGACTGATTATTGCTGAACGGTTCTTATCGAGAAGACTTGAAAATATTTCTGTCACTAAGACATAGATATCTTCAATTACTTTATTTTTGATTAGTGATTCCGCGGTATCTTGATCTGCGGTGTATTGAGAGACTAGGTTTGCTAGTGTTTCCTCAATTTCTAATGACATTAAATACTCTTTAATTAATTTACGACTTGTCGGTTTAAAGTGTAGAGTTTCAGCTCGAGATATAATTGTTCCTAAAAGATTGTTAAAGTTTTCCGTAATTAAAATCTGATAGATTTCTTGACCAGGTTCTTCCATGGTTTTTAACAATGTATTGGCTGAACTTTGATTAAACCTATCAGCGTCTACTACTATATAGATTCTTGGACCATTTTCTATTGAGGCTTTAGAAAACTCTTGAATGAGATTGCTTACAACTTCTTTTTTTATAACTCTTCCCTGAGGATTAATCAAGAATAAATTGGGATGCGTTAGGTTTTCAACCCGTTTGCAATTATGACATTCATTACAAGGATTTACCCCTTGACGATTAGTGCATAACAAAGTCTTTGCAAATAGAATTGCAACACTTTGTTTTCTCGTTCCTTTAACTCCCTCGAAAATATAGGAATGAGCGATTCGGTTTTTTTCAAAACTATTCACCAAGACTTGGTATACAGTATCTTGATAAAGTCTAACATCTTCCCAATTTTTAAACATTTGCACCCCTAGATAATTTCTTCAATAACTTTAATCGTATCTTTAACTACTAACGAAATTTCTTGTTCACCGTTAACTCTTTTTATTCTATCATATTTTTTCATCAAAGATAAATAGCCTTCATATATAGTCTTATGAAAAGATAGGTTTTCTAAATCAAGTCGGTTTACTTCACGGTTAGGTGTAGAAAAGACTCTTTTTAAACCAACCTCAGGTCTTACATCAACAAAGATGGTCAAATCAGGCAAGGCTTCCTCGATTGCAAAATAATTGATTTCATATACTTTATCAATACCGATGTTTCTTGCATGTCCTTGATAGACTAGTGAACTATCGACAAAGCGATCACAAAGAACGATTTTATTAGCTTTTAAAGCTGGTAAAATCTTTTCAATGAGATGCTGTCTTCTGGCTGCCGCAAATAATAATGCTTCAGTTCTAGGATCCATCTCTTGATTATTTTTATCGAGAAGAATCTCACGAATTCTCTCGCTTATTTCAATTCCGCCTGGCTCTCTAGTAACCAATACATCATAGCCAAGATTTTCTAAATATTTCCTTACTTCTTTAATTACAGATGTTTTACCTGAACCTTCTGTGCCTTCAAAAGTAATAAATTTTCCCTTCATCTTTAATCACCTGCTTACTGTCCTATTATCTCATAAAATCGGTTTTTTTTAAATAAAATTATTTCATAATAATCTTTGCTTATGTTACAATATATTAAAAGGGTGATTAACCATGCAGATTAACATCAACAACCTATCCTTTGCGTATGGGACTAAAACTATTATTTCTAACTTATCTCTCACTTTAAATAGTGGGGATTATTTAGTCATTCGCGGGAAAAATGGTTCTGGTAAATCGACTTTCATAAAGTGTTTATTAGGTGTTAATCAAGTTAAAACCGGAATGATTTTTTTTGATAAAATCGATATTAACAGTTTTAAAACCTGGACTAAGTTTGGTTATGTTAGTCAAAGTTTCGATAGTTTTAATTATGAGTTTCCAATCACTGTAGGTGAATTGTTATCGATATCTAGTTTGAAGAAAACCTCTGAATCGGAACGTTTACGGTTATTGGAAAAAATGGGGATTTTTGAAATTGTAAATCAAAATATTAACTCGCTTTCTGGAGGCCAACTCCAAAGAGTTTTTATCGTAAGAGCGATGCTTAACAACCCTGAAGTCTTAATTCTTGATGAACCAACAGCTTCAATCGATAAACAGAACAAAGAGTTTTTTTATAAAACAATTGAAGATTTACACCAACAAGGTATCACAATTATCTTGATAACGCATAATGACGATTTTGAAAGTCTTAACTACACGCATCTGCTTTCTATGTACGGTGATTTAACTACTAGCTTTGAAGAACGTGGCGTTGAACTTAGTGAGGGGGTACTTTAATGTTTCTAACCTTTATAACTGACCTCTTCCAACAAGATTTTATGTTAAGAGCTTTAATCGCTGGGGTTTTATTAGGGGTATTAGCTCCACTACTTGGAACATTTGTAGTCGTTCGAAGATTATCTTTTATCGCTGATACTCTAGGTCATTTCTCGTTGGTAGGAATTTCAGTAAGTTTATTTTTAACTTCTCTGGGAGTTACAATCTTTTTTGAAAAACCGCTTTATTTAGGAATTGTATTTTCAATCGTTGGTGGTTTACTAATTGAATTTTTTAGGCGATCGTATAACAACTTCCAGGAAATATCGATGGTCATTGTAATTAGCTTAGGCGCAGCGTTAAGTGCGATATTCTTCTCTTTATCAAAAAAGACTGGTTCTTTATATAATTATTTATTTGGTTCTATTCTTACAGTTACTGATTACTACGTTGTATTAATTTTAATTACCGCGATAATTGTAGCCTTGTTATTTATCTTTTTTGGAAAACAAATTCTCGCTGTTAGCTTTGATGAATCAAGTGCTAAATTCTTAGGTATCAATGTGAATATCTTCCAATTTGTTTTTATCATCATGTTATCAGTTGTGGTTTCTGTATTACTTGAAGCCGCAGGCGTTTTACTGATTTCATCAATGATGGTTATACCAGTGGCTGCGGGGATGAAGCTAGGATGGTCATATCGTTCCACATTAATTATATCAATAGTGTTCTCTGAATTATCTGTATTCTTTGGACTCTGGGCTGCTTATACGATAAATATCCCATCCGGAGCGGCGATAGTTTCAATTAATATTTTTATTCTCTTATTTATCACCGTAATCAAAAAAATCGTCACAAAACGTAGAATCGCAAAATTGGATAAAATACAGTAAAGGCTTGGTAAATTTCCCAAGCCTTTTTTAATAATTAATTTTTTTAAGATATAAACCTGAAGCTGGAGCTAAGTCCTTTGTGTGCTCACGGCTTTTTTCATTGATAATTTCTAAGATGTCCTTATCAGTCTTTTTTGTTGCGTAATTTATAATATGGGCGATGAGCAACCTTATCATATAGCGTAAGAAGCCGTTAGCTGTAATGTGAATCTTAAGCAAATCACCTTCCATTTTATATTTTGCACTATAAATAGTTCTTGTAGAATCGGATTTGTCACTTTTAGAAAAACTAGTAAAATCATGTTCTCCTACTATTTTCTTTAACTGATCGTCTAAACGCATGAAGTCTAAATACTCAATATGCCAAGCGTAATTGCTTAATAATGGGTTTTTATCACCAAGTTTAATTTGATAGTAATATTCTTTTTGAATAACATCATATCGTGAGTGAAATAAAGGATGTACTCTCGTTACTTCTTTGATAAGAATGTCATCGCTTAGTTGATGGTTTAGAAAATTTAACCAATCGATTTCACTTAAATCAGAAGTATCATCGAAATGCATAACTTGTTCAAGAGCGTGAACCTGCTTGTCTGTTCTTGAAGCTCCTTGAACTAAAATCGACTTATTCAAGACCTGGCTGACTAAAGCAGAGATTGTACCTTGAATAGTTTTTTGCGCTTTCTGTACTTGAAATCCGTAGTACGCACTTCCATCATAACTTAGAATTAGTTTTAATCTTTTGTTAGAAAAATCTTTGGTTTTGATGATGATTTTTCTTACTTTACCTTCAACTTGTAAAACTTTAATTGGATAGTTTTGTTTAGTATAGCCATAGAGATGTTGATATTCAGGATAAGAATCAAATCTTATTGAGGAAAATAAATCTTGGTTATTATCAATAAAAGTTTTCACATCTGCATAATTAGTCAAAATTAAATCATCATATTTCAAAGCTACCTTTAAATCTAGTTCAGCAAACATTTTATAATACCTTTAATACAATAGAGCCTGCAAGAACGAGAATACTAAACACACTAGCTAAAACATCTCGATAAGACAAAACCAACTCATTGATTCTTGTTCGTTTCTTCCCGGGAACAAAGTTTCTTGATTCCATAGCATTAGCTAATTCCTCACTACGCATAAAAGCGATGATAAACATCGGAACTAATAAAGAAATTATTTGTCGCAATTTATCCTTTAATTTCCCTTCTGAAAAGTCTGCGCCTCTGGATGCTTGAGCTAACATTATTTTATTGGCTTCATCAAAAATTGTGGGAATGTATCTTAAACTGATAGAAATAATTAGCGCGAAATCATCTGAATTAAAGCCTATTTTTTTCAAAGGATGCAGAAGTTTTTCTAATCCTTGAGTTAAATCAGTCGGTTTAGTAGTTAAGGTTAAAACTGTCGATAGAGTAATGATAACGATTAGTCTGATAACCACGAACACAGACATTTCCACACCTTTTTCATATATTTCAAAAAGGAATGGATTAACTAAGGGATAACCACCATCTACATGAACTAAAATAAAATATACAGCAGTTACAAACAAGAAGAACAAAGTAAAACGATATTTAATAAATTTAGCAATTACTCTCCAAATAACAAAAGCGCCGATGAGACTTAATACCGTAAAAACTGTAAGATGCATTTGAGTTGAGTGAAGCGGATCACCTTCCTTATTCAACATAATTTGAAAAACAAAGGTGAAGATTAAAAGAATCATAATCGGTTTTAAACCTTTGATTACTTTAATCACTGATATTCTTCCGACGATAAGTAGGATTATCGCTACAGCTAAAGCAATTAATAATTGGGTTATTGATTCTAATAAAAATATTGAAATCATCAACAATAATACAGCTATAATTTTCGTTCTAGGATCAAGTTTATAAAAGATACCTTTACCCGGGACATATTGTCCGATAATTATACTTTTCATCTTTGCATCCACCTTATGATTTCGGCATAGGCTTCTTGTCCGGATTTTTGATAGATATCTAAATCTAAATTCAATTCCTCATTTAGATGTTTTAAAACTTTAATTGAGTTTGGATAGTCTAGGTGATGTTCTGACAAATCAACATCTTTAAATAAGGAAACTGGGTTTCCGTCAAAGACAAGTTTTCCTTCATTCATAACAATCACCCTATCAAAGTACTCATATACTAAATCCATATCATGGGTGATGATAATAATTGATTTATTGGTTTTTTCATTGATGCCTTTAAACAAATCCATAAGAACTCTTTTTCC
>JBAYQC010000041.1:0-11527 GCA_041677365.1 Candidatus Izemoplasmatales bacterium
AATTCGTTATAAATTAATTAACCGCAAGATGAATACCGAGTATGTTAATTATCTTAAAGTAAACTCCGATATTGATTTTCAAAGTGCAAATATTCATTATGATATAACGCTTAGAATTAACCGTAATATGGAAGATGATTCGGTTGGAAAAAGAAATCAAGATTTATTTGAGAGAATGAAAGATTTACGCGACGGAATAAGAAATTATAAAAACAGTTCCTTCATGCGTGATATGGCAAGTTATCCACCAGTTAGACCACCGATTATGCGGACGAATATCTTAATGAAAAACTTAGAGTTTTCGCAATGTTATGATTTATGGTTGTTTTTAGATTCAGTGGATAGAATCGGTTATGAAGTTGACGTGTTTGAACGCGATGTTGATTTTGATGAAGAATATGTTAAACAAATCGAAAATACAATGATGGTGCTTTATGCGACTGTCGCTAATAATCAAATTGATGAATTTGCTTTATCGCATGATAAACCCTTTACTTATAGAAAAGAAAAAACTCCAAGAGTTTTAAAAAAGTTAGATAAAGATCAATATATTGAGGCAGCTGAGTATCTAATCGATGATCAAAGTTTAAACCAATACTTTTTAGATCAAATTCGTAAAGATAATATTACCCGTTATGAATCATTAGTTGAAGCGGGAATTCCTAAGGAAGCTTCAATTGAAATGGTTCATAAGAAATTATTAGAAATCGCTGATGGTGCTTTTAAAGACTTTTTAAATTACACTTTTAATCCAGATGATGAAAAAGATTTAGATAAGAAAATTGAAGTGCAAAATGAAGTTTTAAAAGTTTACCGAGGAGTTGAGAAAGTTAAACGGGCTAACTTAAAAGACTTGGAAACTGAAAAAGCTTTAGCGATGTTAAATTACAATAACTTAAAAGAAGAACAAAAAGCAATTATCGCTAAGAAGAAAGCAGCTATAGAAAGACGTAAAGCTGAAGAAAGAAGAATTGAGTTACAAAGAAAGAAAGCTGAAGCTCAAGCTAAAGCTGCTAAGAAGAAGAAAATTGACCGAGCTAAAGAGTTGTTAGAAAAAGCTGAACGGGCTCGGAGATTAAAAAATCAAGAATAAATAAAAAAAGAGGTGATCAATGATGAAAAAACGGTTTGTTCTATCGCTTAGTGCGTTAGTAGCTTCCGCCTTGCTTTTCATTGGCACCTCTTTTGCTTGGTTTGTAGTTTCTACACAAAATGATATTGGTGAATTTAATCAGAGTTTATATGGTGTATACTATGATTTAAATGGTGATTTGGTAGAAGAAGTAAATATCTATCCAGAGCTAGAATTGGTTAATAATCCAGTTACTATCGCTAACTCTTCAACAAACAATCTCTTTTTGAGAATTAAAATCGAATACACTAAAGTTGAACTTAACTTTTTAGGTGGTGGTAGTTATTCTACTACCAATTTAGGTTTAGTTGGTTATAGTGGAGCAATCGATGCGGATAATCATTTGATTGTGATAATGGATCCTTTATTTGATTATGACAGTGATGGGTATTGGTATTACGATGGTGAGATTGCAAATGATGGTATAAGTGTTGAATTGTTAAATTCGATTTATTATGATGGAACTAAATCAAGCAATGAATACGCAAGTGAAGAAATTACTGTGAAAGTCACTATTGAAGTCAGAGATGCGTTAAAAGTGCCTTGGGCGCCTTTAGCGACAATGATAACTGTTGGATAGGGTTTAAAAGAATGAGAAAAGTATTCAAAAAAAGCTTACATTATTTGCCACTAGTTTTAATTCTAGTAGCTACTATACTGATTGGAATTTTAGGTATCTCATTGAAAAACAATGGTGTACCTAATATTTTTAATCGTGCTATGTTTTATGTAAAAACACCTTCAATGGAACCTGAAATTATGAAGGGTGACTTAATTTTTGTTAACTTAGGAGAAACAGAATATTTTCCTGGTGATATTATCAGTTTTAGAAAAAGCGATGAACAAAACGTAATTATCACCCATAGGATTGAGACTATTGGTGGTGGTTTAGTCACCACTAAAGGTGATGCTAATAATTTCTCCGAAGATTGGGAAAAGAACTTTTCTACTGATTTAATTATCGGAAAATACATTGGTAAGTCGGCCATTTTAGGTTCAGTATATGAGGTTATGTTTGAAAACAGTATCGATGTATTATTCATACTTATCATTGCGATATTTTTATTAATAGGTATTTCTGAGTTAAAGAATATTATCAATTTAATTACAGAAAAAAATAAGCAAGAACAAGAAAAAGAAAAACAAAAACTAATTGAAGAAGAATTAGAGAAGTTAAGGAGCGAGAAGAAAAAGTGAGAGCAATTATCCTAGCAAGCGGCTCCCAAGCTAATGCGACATATCTAGAAATCAGTGGTGAGAAGGTATTAATCGATTGTGGGTTAAGTTACCGACAAATGGTCTATCGATTAAATGAACACGGAAGAGATTTATCTGGGCTTAAAAGTGTTTTTATCACTCATGAACATGCTGATCACATCCAAGGTTTACGGATGTTAATAAAAAATCATCAACCAACAATTTATCTAAGCCAAGGAACATTTAATGGTTTAGATAAACGCTATCTTGGTGAAATTAATCCCGAGTATTTCCAAATTGTAAAACCATTGGAAACCTTAGATTTAAGCGGTTTTAAAGTTATTCCCTTCGCGACATATCACGACTCGCAAGAACCATTAGGATACAGATTTTTCGAAAACGAAAAATCACTGGTTTACTTAACTGATACCGGGTATTTTCCCATAAAAGAGTATCCGACGCTTCAAGATGCTGACTGCTATATTATTGAAAGCAACCATGAAGTGGAAATGCTTTTAGAAAGTGCTAGGCCTTGGCAGTTAAAAAGAAGAATATTAGATGATCAAGGACATTTGTCAAATGAAGACAGCGCTAATCTTTTACTTAGTTTAATTGGTGAGAGAACTAAAAAGATTGTCCTAGCGCATCTTTCTCGAGAATGCAACTTGGAATCCTTAGCGTTAGAAACCCACAAGAAGGTTTTTTATGATCAAGGCGTTGATATTTTACAATACGAAATCTGCGCTGCAAAACAAAATCAAACCACAGAAGAAATCATCATCGAATGATTTTTTCTTTTTTTTAAGTTAAAATAGCAATTGTCTTTAAAGGCTTTTTAAGGTATAATTAAATGTGGATAATCTGCTAACATTTTTAGCAAAATATAAATAGGAGGAATATATATGGCAACAAAAAAAGTATTTCAGTCAATGGATGGTAACCAAGCTGCAGCCTATACGGCTTATGCTTTTACTGAAGTAGCTGGTATCTATCCGATTACTCCATCATCACCAATTCCAGAACATGTTGATCAATGGGCAGCTGAAGGCAAGAAAAATCTTTTCGGCATGCCAGTTAAAGTTGTAGAAATGCAATCAGAAGCTGGTGCTGCAGCGACAGTACATGGTTCTTTAATGGCGGGAGCTTTGACGACGACCTTTACGGCATCACAAGGTCTTTTATTAAAAATTCCTAACATGTATAAAATCGCCGGTGAACTTTTACCGGGAGTAATTCATGTCGCAGCGCGTTCAATCGCAGCACATGCATTATCAATCTTTGGCGATCACCAAGATATTTACGCAGCTAGACCTACCGGTTTTTGTATGTTAGCTTCAGGTTCTGTACAAGAAACTATGGACCTAGGCGGTATTGCTCATTTAGCCGCAATCAAGTCTTCTTTACCTTTCATTCATTTCTTTGACGGGTTTAGAACTTCACATGAGGTTAATAAAATTGAAGTAATGCCTTATGAAGTATTCGATCGCTTATTGGATAAAGAAGCGGTTAAAAAGTTTAGAGCTAGAGGACTTAACTCAACAAACCCAAGAATTATGGGTACGGCTCAAAATGATGACGTCTACTTCCAAGCAAAAGAAGTTCAAGAAAAATACTATCGTCCAGTTCCTGATATCGTAAATGAATACATGCAAGAAATCTCTAAAGAAACTGGTAGAACCTATAAACCTTTTAATTATTACGGAGCTAAAGACGCTACTAGAGTAATCGTAGCTATGGGTTCAGCTACAGAAACAATTAAAGAGGTAGTAGATAACTTAGTTGAAGCTGGAGAAAAAGTCGGATTAATTTCAGTTCATCTTTACCGTCCTTTCTCAAGTAAATACTTCTTTGATGTTTTACCTGATACTGTTGAAAGAATCGCAGTACTAGATAGAACTAAAGAAGCTGGTTCTGCAGGTGAACCACTATACTTAGATGTAAAATCAATTTTCTATAACCGTGAAAAACAACCAGCTATTATTGGTGGACGTTACGGTTTAAGTTCTAAAGATACTACACCTTCACAAATCTTCGCAGTTTATAAAAACTTAGAAGAAGAAATGAAAGACAACTTCACCATCGGTATCGTTGATGATGTTATGCACTCAAGTTTAGATGAGTTTGATACTCCTGACGTAGCTGATCCAGCGACTACAGAATTATTATTCTTTGGTTTAGGTAGTGACGGTACAGTAGGTGCAGTTAAAAATGTCTCAAAAATTATTGGTGATTATACTGATCTTTATGGACAAGCTTACGCTTCATATGATTCTAAGAAGAGTGGTGGGGTAACAAGAATGCATTTACGTTTTGGTAAAAACCCAATCCGTTCAACTTACTTAGTAAATAGCCCGCATTTTGTTTCTTGTTCACAAGAAAGTTATCTAACCAGATTTGATTTAATCAAGGGAATAAGAAAAGGTGGAACCTTCCTTTTAGCAACTACAGTAGAAGCTGATAAGATTGAAGAGTTCTTACCAGATAAAGTTAAGAAAATTCTTGCTAAACGCGAAGCTAAATTCTATATCATCGATGCTTATAAACTAGCTAAAGAAATCGGTGAAGTAAAACTAGTTTCAACAATTATGCAATCAGCTTTCTTTAAACTTAATGAACAAATCATGCCTTATGAAAAAGCTCAAGAAGCGATGAAATCTTACGCTAAGAAGTCATTCACTAGAAAAGGTGAAGATATCGTAAAGATGAATTATAAAGCTGTTGATTTAGGCGCAGATGGTTTAGTTGAAGTAGAAGTTAAAAAGTCTTGGGCTGATTTAAAAACTGAAGTAGCGCTTGATGAAGAACGCCCAGATTTCGTTAAGAACATCGCCGATACAGTTAACGCTATCAACGGTTATGATTTACCAGTATCAGCGTTTGAAGGTATCGAAGATGGTCAAATTCCTCTAGGTACAGCACGTTATGAAAAACGTGGTGTAGCTGAAGAAGTTTCAACTTGGATTAGTGAAAACTGTATCCAATGTAACCAATGTGCTTATGCTTGTCCTCATGCTTGTATCAGAGCGATTCTTGCGACTGATGAAGAAGTTAAAAACGCTCCTGTTGAAGCTGACTGGGTAGATGCTAAAGGAAGAGGCTTAGAAGGTTTAAAATACCGGATTGAAGTTTCTGTACTTGACTGTACTGGATGTATGGTTTGTGTTAACACTTGTCCGGCACCAACAAAAGCTTTAAAGATGAGTCCAATTCAAGAACGCATCGAAGCAAAAGAACATGTATTAGCTGACTATTTATACAACGAAGTTCCTTACAAGGGTGAACTAGTTGGTAGAAACACTTATAAAAACACTGTATTCAATCAACCGTTATTCGAATTCAGCGGAGCTTGCGCCGGCTGTGGAGAAACTCCATATATCCGTTTTGCAACTCAGTTATTTGGAGAAAGAATGGTTATCGCTAACGCTACTGGTTGTTCTTCAATCTATGGTGCCAGCTTCCCAGCTTCTCCATACACAACCAACAGTGATGGTAGAGGTCCAGCATGGGCTAACTCATTGTTTGAAGATAATGCAGAATACGGTTTCGGTATGAAAATCGCTCAAGATACTATCAGAGATAGAATTCAAACATTAATCGCTGAAAATCAAGATGAGTTTGAAAATGAGTTAAAAGAATTATTTAACGAATGGATTGAAAACCGTGAAGACGGTGATAAGACCTTAGAATTATTTAAAAAAATAGTTCCATTACTAGAAAAATCTAAAGCTGAAGCTGCTAAACAAATCTTTGAAGTTAAAGAACATCTTGTTAGACAAAGTCAATGGATTATCGGTGGGGATGGTTGGGCTTACGATATTGGTTATGGCGGATTAGATCATGTTATCGCTAATTCTGAAGATGTTAATATCTTAGTCTTAGATACTGAAGTTTATTCTAACACCGGTGGTCAATCATCAAAAGCTGCTAGATCTGGTTCAATTGCTAAGTTTACCGCTGCTGGTAAACCAAGCAAGAAGAAAGACTTAGCTGCTCTAGCGATGACTTATGAAAGTGTTTATGTCGCTTCAATTTCTCACGGAGCTAACGCTACGCAAGTTATGAAAGCGATGAAGGAAGCGGAAAATTATCCAGGTCCTTCACTAATAATCGCTTATTCACCATGTATCGCTCATGGAATTAGTGGTGGTTTAGGAAATTCTCACCAACAAGCAAAACTCGCAACTGAATGTGGTTATTGGCCAACATTTAGATATGACCCAAGAAGAATTGCTGAAGGTAAGAACCCATTACAAATCGATTCTAAAGAACCACAATGGGAAAAATACCATGATTTCTTATTGAGTGAAAATCGTTACCAACAATTAGTTAAAACTAATCCTGAAGCTGCAGAAAGATTGTTACACGCTAACCTAATTGACGCAAAACGTCGTTGGGCAACATATAAACGTATGGCTGCTATGGACTATTCAGAAGTAATCGAATAGGATAAAATAATTAAAAACGTCTCCCGATTTAGATTATGGAGACGTTTTTTTATTACGTAAAACAACCGATTTTAAGAGGGTTTTGTGAAGAACGCGTCGATTAAAGAAAAAAGATTTTAAAAATTGACGTATTTGTTATATAATATACCTTGATACTTAGATTAAAGGAGTAAAAATTTTATGCAATTACACTTAAAAAGAATTACCTCAATTTTGCTTTTGCTAACCTTATCGATAATGTTAGTTGCTTGCAATAATGACAGCACTGAAACTACTACTACCCAAACTACTATTAACTATACTAGACCTGAGATAGCTGACTTCAATGAAGTTTTTTATGGCATGGATAGTTATGATATCACCTATGGAGATATGTATGATTCCTTGATTATTAATGATGGAATCAATCAATTACTGGCTATGGTTGACAATGATTTATTAGCAACTGAAATCGCTTCAGTTACTCAAGCTGAAATTGATGAAAAAATTTTAGAATTAACTTATGGAACTACCGATGAAAGCATCATCGATAGTTTTGGTGAAGATAGAGTTCAAAAACTAACTCAAAACTATGAAGACAATATGTATTTAATGGGCTTTGGTGATAATCACGAAGGTTATTTGCGTCTGCTAATCGCTAGAGAAAAAATCGCTAGAGCGATGATTACCGACGAAACAAATAATGAAGAAACTTGGTATGTCGGTCCTGAACAAATAGCTGATTATTATGCCGATAATTATTTTCAAGATCGATCTTTTATTAAGATTAAATTTTATTCTTCAGCTGACGCTCAAGATGTTATGAATAAATTCAACTTAAAATCCAGGGATCAAGAAATCATATTATATACCGGTGATAAACCGATAGAAGATGTAGCTTCATATGAACTAGATGAAACTAACACTAGAAGTTTGAGTGAAGCAGAGCTGTTAGAAATATTCATTGAAATTTATAACTATGTTTATGAAGGTAGAAAAACACTTTTAAACACTAATGCTGGACTCGGGGAACTTTTAGGAGTTACTGAACTTAAAACTGATTATCAAGATATTAAAGACTATAATAAGAGTTTAGCTGATTTTCTATTCGAAACTTTAAGTGCTTATGGAACTGATGGATACTATACTTATAAGCCGGTTAAGTATTACTCAAATTCTGACAAAGCATATTACTTAATTATGAATTTAAGCGCTACTGAAGAAGTTGATTTAAGCGATTTCTCTGGTGATAAAGTTGCTTTAGAAAATTTAATCACAAGTGAAATTTATAGTGAAATCGAAACTGATTTAGTTGAAGTTCAAATGTCTTCTCAAGCTTTTGTTACTAGAAGAATGGCAGAATATAGATCTCAAAATGATTTTGAAATCTATGATTTTTATCTAGCGACAGACTATGCTTATCGTTATGATAACGCTTATGAAATGCCAGAAGTTAATAATTCTAATTTATTGGCAAGTTATGGAACTAAGACTATTTCTCACACTGAACTCCTAGCTTATGCTTTAGAAAGAAACCCAGGAATTTATTTAATGTACTCAGCGCAAAATAAGGAAGTTATTAACAATCATTTTGAAAAACTTTATTGTGATGGAGAAGATGTTTGCGAAACGGATTACCTTGAGAATGAATCAGTTCTAATGATGGACCACTTAGCTGCTTATGTAGAAATGAGAACAAACTATCAAACTTCTCAATATGTTGATATTTATAGCTTTGAAGAGTATCAATATTTAGCATATGGAACAATGAGCGAAAGTGATACGATTTATAATTATTATGTAAAGCAAGCTTTACAACCAATATTCATCTTTGATAAAGTTTATAATGATGATTATCAAATTTTACAAAATATTATTCAAATGTTAGAACCTTATTATGATAATTATTTCTCTTTAAAAGCAACTCATCTATTAATCTATGTCGATTTTGATGAAGATGGTGCCGCTGATGATTATTCTGAGTTCTTTGATGAGTTAGTTGACAAGCAAGCTTATGAAACCTTATTAGAAGGTTTTGAGACTGAAATTAGAAATTACCTAGCTTTAGAAGATAATAGTTTCGCTACTTTAGTTGAAACCTATTATGAAGCTGATAGAGATGATGAAGTATGGGGAGAATATAAGCGTTATGGTTTCTATATCATGACGGAAAATTTATCTAGCAAGGGTGATTTAACTTATGTTAACTCGATTGATAAATTTGAAGATAGTTTTACCCTTGCTTTGATTGATCTTTATCAGGATTATCGTTTAGAAGAAAATTCTAGTAAAGACTATTTAATGAATGATAATTTAGTTGAAACTAGCTATGGTAAACATATTGTAAGAGCTGAAAAAGGCGCGAACTTTGATTTCCCATCCGCAGTTGTTGCTGCTAATGAAGAAGATGACAGATTAAATAACAGTGAACAAAAAATCAGTTTTTCTCAATTACAAGTATTGCTAGAACAATATTTTATTGAAAGTGTTAATGAAAATTTAGATTATGAAACTCTCTATGATATTACTGAAATTGAGTTACCCGAAACATTAGAAACAGCTTATAAGATATTTGGAGAAGACTTTATTAAAGCTTTGTTTGTAGTAGGATATTTGAATGTTAATGTTATTGAAAATATTAAAACTGGAGACTATATTAACACTAATACTGAATTAGTTACTGTTGATGAAACAACACTAATGGCTTATATGGAAAGTATCAGTGAAATCTACATGCGTCAAGTGTTCGTCGAATTAGACAAACGCTAAAAAAATAAAAAAAGTGCGGGATTCTTTCTCGCACTTTAAAATTATTTCTTTGGAGAAAAAATATGAAAGCAAAAGAAGCGAAAATAATCAAACAAAATACGATACTTACCATCATCGCTAATGCGTTTTTAGCGCTGATCAAACTCCTTGGTGGGATCATCGGTAATTCAAGCGTACTTATTACCGATGCGATTAACTCTTTGAGTGATATCGCAACTAATTTAGTCGTTTTTGTTTCGGCGAGATTCTCAAAAAAAGAGAAGGATAAAACCCATCCTTACGGGCATGATAAATTCGATTCGATGATATCGATATTCTTAGGAGTAGCCTTGATAATCACAGCTTTTGAAGTTGGAAAAAACGCAGTGGTTAAACTCTATGATATGATATTTAATAATTTGGTTGTTGATAGTCCAGCTTACTATACGATAATTATCGTTTTCATTACTTTAGTTATAAAGGAATTGTTATATCGTAAAACTAAGAAAGATGCTAAAAAAGCTGCTTCACAAGCGCTTTTAGCTCAAGCCTGGGACCATAGGTCTGATACTATTACTAGTATTGGTGCTTTGATTGGGATTATCGGTGCGATGCTTGGTTTTGGTTATTTAGATCCAATTGCTTCACTTTTTATTGTTTTCTTTATTTTACGTTTAGGTTTTATTATCGTTAAAACTGGTGTTTCTCAAGTTGTGGATGAATCGGCTAGTGATGAACAGGTCGAACAGATTAAGACAATTATTAGAAACCATAAAGAAGTTATTACGATTGATGAAATAAAAACCCGTCAATTTGGGGTTAGATATTACGTTGATATTGAAATAAGTTTAAATCAAAACCTTTCACTAGAAGAAGCGCATAATATATCCGAAAAGATTCATGATGATATTGAAGATTCGCTTTCAGATGTTTTGCACTGCATGATTCACGTCAATCCATGTAAATGCGAATAACGAGTATTTTTATAGATTAAGTTGATAAATCTTTTCTTAAATGATATAATACTTAATTACATTAAGAGGCAAAAACCATAGGAGTGTGGATAGTATGTTTTTAAATTTTCTATTAAATTTTTTAGATAACGGACCTTCGATTCTAGAAATCATTATCAGAATGGTTCTCACTGCTGTATTTGTCGGTATCATTGGTTTGGAACGACAAATGCGACATAAAATCGCTGGAATCACTACCCATTTAATGGTAGCTTTTGGAGCTGCGGGGATTGCGATTTTACAGGATGCACTCTACTATGATGCCATAGCTACAAGTGAAGCTTTGTTTAATGAATATGGACGAGTAATTGAAATTCAAATTCAAAGACAAAGAGTTATCGCTCAAGTAGTCACTGGTGTTGGTTTCCTAGGTGCCGGAACAATTCTTAAGACTAGAAACGGTATTTATGGTTTAACCACTGCCGCAACACTTTGGTTAGCAGCTATGATCGGTTTATCCTTCGGAATGGGAGCGTATATAATCGGGATTGTAATTAGTGTTTTCTCGTTTATTTTCTTAACCCTTTTCCGCAAGATTCTTGGAAAAACATCGCTTAAGCATCATGAAAGTCCAGACATTATTGGATCAAAACCTGTAGATGATTAGAAGCAATTTCAAAAAAAGAAATTGCTTCTTTTTTTTTCGCCAAATTATTCATTCATATTTTTTGCAAAAAGCTTTTAAATAGTATAAACTATTTATGCACAAACCATTTGGGGGTAATAAACATGACGTTAGAAATTAAAGACTTGTATGTATCGATTGAGGATAACCTGATTTTAAAAGGTTTAAACCTCAAGGTTAATGGCGGAGAAGTTCACGCTATTATGGGTCCAAACGGTACAGGGAAATCTACTTTAGCACAAATTTGCATGGGACATCCCAGTTATAAAATAGAATCCGGAGACATCTTATTAGATGGTGAGAGTATTACCGAAAAATCAGTCGATGAAAGAAGTAGAATGGGAATTTTCTTGGCGATGCAAAATCCGATAGAAGTTCCTGGAGTAAC
>JBAYQC010000042.1:0-11395 GCA_041677365.1 Candidatus Izemoplasmatales bacterium
AGTTAAAAAGGACTATTTCTCCCGTTTCCATGCGTCTGTTGATGATGTTAAGTTCATGTACACAATGTTAAAACCAAAATACATTATTCCGATTAACGGTGAGTATCGTCAGCTTTTAACACAGGCCAATATAGCTAAAGAATATGGCTATAATGAGAATTCAGTATTTTTACTTGATAATGGAGAAGTAATTTCATTTACAAACGGTCAAAAGGACCGATATCATGACATGGTAGAAAATGGAACAATTATGGTTGATGGAACTTTTGAAATTGACGTTAATGACCAAGTATTAAAAGAAAGAGAACTGCTCGCTGAAGATGGATTTTTGTTAGTAATCGCAAATATTAATGCGAAAGAGAAAACCATGTTAAACGCTCCGGAAGTTGTCAGTAGAGGGTTTATGTATATGAAAGACAATGAAGATATAATAAAAGAAATAGAAACTATCTATCAACTTGAAACTAAAAAGCAGTTTAGTCAAAGAACAATTGATTGGAAAAAGTACAAAGATAACTTAAGATATCAAATCCAACGATATCTTTACACATCAACAAAAAGAAAACCGATTATCATCCCGGTGATAATCGATACCTCAAAAGCATATTATTGCGATATTATCTAAATTAAAGGCGAGCTAAATTCTAGCTCGCCATATTTTTAATCAATTTTTTTAACTTTAGTTAAATAAGATTTCATTGCTTGATAACTTTCTTGACTTAAAACATGTTCAATTTTACAAGCATCAGCTTGAGCAATTCTAGCATCAACACCTAAATAAATTAAAAAATCAGTGAAAAAGCGGTGCCGATCGTAAATCTTTGTGGCTAGTGAAAGACCTTTTTCTGTAAGGTCAATTAAGCCAGCATCATCCACGCAAATATATTCTTCATCCTTAAGTTTATTTACAGCACGACTCACAGAAGCTTTAGAAAAATTCATCTCTTTAGCAATATCAATTGAACGTACGATATTATTTCTCTCTTTTAAGATTAGGATTGTTTCTAAATAGTTTTCACCAGATTCGTTAATTTTCATATCAATCACCTTCGCATATTATTATATCACAAGAAAAAATTATTTGTATAATTGCTTGACATTTGGGTGAAAAATCGATTATAATACAAGGCAGTTAGCATTGACTAACTTGTTGAAAAACATATCTGTTTAAGCGAGGTTTAATAATTATGGAAACAAGTTTAGATAAAGCTCAAATTGGTTCAAATTGGGTAATTGTAAAAGTCAAAGGTGAAAAGTCGATTAAAAGAAGATTAATGGACATGGGCCTTACACCAGGAACAGAAATTTTCGTTCGTAGATTTGCCCCGCTAGGTGACCCAATGGAAATTAGAGTTAGAGGTAGTGAACTTACGCTTAGAAAAGCAGATGCATTAAATATTTTTATTAAAGCTGTTGCCGAGAATTAAGTTCTTGGCAAAATTATTTTATATCTAGTTAGAATATTCTAACTAATGAGGTGAGACAAGAATGAAAATTGCTTTAGCAGGAAACCCCAATAGTGGAAAAACCACACTTTTTAATTCCTTAACAGGAAATAATCAACATATCGGAAATTGGCCAGGAGTAACAGTCGAAAAAAAAGAAGGTTTAGTCAGGTTTAATAAAGACATAACTGTTATCGATCTTCCGGGTATCTATTCTCTATCCCCATATTCAATAGAAGAAGTTATTACTCGCGATTATATCATCAATGAAGCTCCTGATGTTATTATTAATATTATTGATGGTAGCAATCTTGAACGAAACCTCTATTTAACTACACAGTTATTAGAAATTGGTATCCCTGTTGTTATCGCTATTAATATGATGGATGTGATTGCTAAGAAAAAAGATGTGATTAAAACTGAGATGATGGCAAAGATGCTTAATTGTCCAGTTATTGAGATTACCGCATTAAAGTCCGAAGGGTCAGATGCTTTAATTAAAGCTGCAGTCGATAGAGTAAACCAAGAATATAAACACCGTCCTATCCTTTGGTACCAAAAAGATTATGAAGCAATCATTTCTGAGATAAGCGAAAAAATCATGGACAAGGTCCCTGAAGAACAATTGCGTTTCTTTGCAATAAAAGTCTTTGAAAAAGATGAGAAAGTTTTATTGGATTTAAATCTTGATAATCTTGAGGAAATCAATGAAAAGATTGAATCAATAGAAAAAGCAAAGGATGATGATACAGAAGCATTAATTTCTGAAGAAAGATATGCCTTCATCAATCGCTTTGTTGAAAGGATTTATCTTAAGAATAAATTAGTTACACAAAACATTACTGAGAAAATCGATAAGGTTTTAACTAATAAATATGTTGGTTTACCAATTTTTGTTTTAATTATCTTTTTAGTTTATTATCTATCAATATCAACAATCGGCGGATTTTTAACTGATTATGTCAACGAAGTGATTTTTGGCGCTAATGGTTTACCAAAAATTGTTTCATCATGGTTGGATGCGATTAACACATGGCCTTGGTTAAAGGGAATTATTGTTGAAGGTATGATTGGCGGAGTTGGAGCTGTTTTAGGGTTCTTACCACAAATGTTTGTTTTATTCTTGCTGCTGGGGATATTAGAAGAAAGTGGATATATGGCAAGAATCGCTTTTATTCTCGATAAAATATTCCGTAGATTTGGCCTCTCAGGAAGATCATTCTTCCCAATGTTAATTTCTACTGGATGTGGTATTCCTGGAGTCATGGCTGCAAGAACTATTGAAGAAGAGAACAATCGTAAGGTTATGATCATGACAACTACCTTTATGCCCTGTGGAGCTAAATTACCGATAATCGCTTTGATTGCTGGAGCAATGTTCAGAGGTTCTCCAATCCAGTGGTTAATAGCTCCGTCAGCTTACCTTTTGGGAATTGCCATGATAATTATCTCTAGTATCATTTTAAAGAAATTTAAAGCTTTCGCTGGTAAAGCAGCTCCATTCATTATGGAGCTTCCAGATTATCACTTACCGAGAATTAAAAATCTCGGATTCCACGTTTATCATAAATTAAAATCATTTGTGAAAAAAGCGGGAACTGTTATTTTATTAGCATCAGTAATCGTTTGGATTTTATCAAATCTAGATTGGACACTTTCATTAGTTGACTCTCAAGATTCTATCTTAGCCAGTATAGCGAAAACTATTGATATTATTTTTTCTCCTCTTGGTTGGGGTGAATGGAAACCGACAGTAGCTACATTTACTGGTTTAATTGCTAAAGAAAATGTAGTTGGTACTTTTGGCGTGTTATACGGTTTTACTGAAGTGTCAGAATCAGGAGCAGAAATTTGGATGTTACTTTCAGCTGATTTCACAGCTTTAAGCGCTTATAGTTTTTTGATTTTTAATTTAATCTGTGCGCCTTGTTTTGCTGCAATAGGAGCAATAAAGCGCGAGATGGGCAGCAAGAAATGGACACTATTTGCAATTTCATTCCAAACAGGTCTTGCTTATGCTATGTCTTTGATAATCTATCAAGTCGGTTCAATCTTCAATGGAACATTTAATATCGGATCAATATTTGGTTTATTAACACTCTTAGGCTTATTAATCTTATTATTTAGACCAAATCCTTATAGAAAAGATTTAGAAACTATAAAAGTCTGATTTCTCAGACTTTTATTTTTTTATTATTTTTTCATTCTTTTTATACTCTTCAGCAAAAATTTTCTCCAATTTAGTGTGTAGTTGCGGTTCGTAGTAAATTTTTCCCTGTAACTCTTTTGGAAGATAATCTTGTTTGACAATATGATTTTCATAATCATGAGCATATTTATAAGGAGACTTATCATCAAAAGTAGGATTATTGATTAAGTGAGATGGTATTTGATACGTTTTGCCTTCATGGACATCAGCTAAAGCTTTCTCTATTGCTATATGTGCTGAATTTGATTTTGGGGAGATACACATCTCTATAACTATCGCTGCTAAAGCGTTTCTAGCTTCAGGGAAACCTACTGATTCAGCAACTCTACAAGCAGAATCAACCTTTACTCCCATCAGTGGGTTGGCAAGACCAATATCCTCATATACAATTGCTCGAATCCTTCTTACCAAAGACTTAAGATCTCCAGCTGCTATTAAACGTGCTAAGTAATGCAAAGCTGCATTAACGTCAGATCCTCGGACAGATTTATGAAAAGCACTCAATATATCGTAATAATCATCTCCGGTTTTAAATGCAGAAATTTGAGCCTCTGGCAAATGTTTAATCAAGAATTCATAATCTATTAAACTGTCTTCCTCAGCTATCAATAACAAAATTTCTAGCATATTAATTGCTGTTCTAACTTCACCGTTTGAAACATACGCTAACTTTTCATAGACTTCATCACTTATCTTTAAATTCTTATTAATATAATTGATATCAATATTTTTAAGCAATTTAATAATTTCTGGTCTTGATGGTCTTAGAACTTTAAATATTGAGACCCGACTTCTAACTGCTGGATTAACTGAAATATAGGGGTTTTCTGTAGTCAAGCCAATCATGATAATATCCCCTTTTTCAACAAAAGGCAACAGGTAATCTTGGATATCACGATTCATCCGATGAATCTCATCGATAATTAAAATAACATTTTTATAAAGCTTCACCGTATCGATAATCTGTTTCAAACTAGCTTTATTGTCGGTAGAAGCATTAAAGCGAAAATGATTCATCGGATACTTTGCGGCTATTATATCGGCTATTGTAGTTTTACCGATTCCAGTCGGACCATAAAGTATCATTGAGACTAAGTTATCTTTATTAACTAACGCTTCCAGTGTGTTGATTAATTTATCATTACCAATAACCTCAGAAAATGTTTTCGGTCTTATTCGATCAGCGAGTGGTCTGCTCATGTTTTCACCTTCAATCTTTCAAATAAATTATATCATAAACTTGGAAAAAAAACGAAAAAAGCATATAATAGTAATGGACTTTAAATTAAGGAAGGTAGATTATGTACATAGAAGAAATTAATCGTCTAAAAAAAGAAAAAAACGCGATAATACTCGCTCATTTTTATCAAAACCCAGAAATTCAAGAAATCGCTGATTATGTTGGAGATTCTTTAGAGTTGAGCCGAATAGCTAACACAACAGATAGCGATATGATCGTTTTCTGCGGCGTTCACTTTATGGCAGAAACAGCAAAGCTATTATCTCCAGATAAAAAAGTTTTATTACCTAAAGCCAATTCTTTATGCAGGATGGCAACCATGGTAAAATACGATGATTTATTAGCGTATAAACAAGCTAACCCTGACACTGTAATTGTCACTTATGTTAATACTAGAGCTAATATAAAAGCTTTATCCGATGTGATAGTAACAAGTTCTAATGCTGAAAAGATTATTAAGCATTACAAAGATAGAAAAATCATGTATGTACCAGATAAAAATCTTGGTACTTACTTGAAAGATAAATTAGGCTATGATATTGAAGTTTGGCCTGGATATTGCTATATCCATGAACTTTTGACTGTAAAAGATGTTCAAAATTTACGTTTAGAACACCCAAATGCAAAACTGCTAATTCATCCTGAAGCTCCATTAGATGTCCTAAAAATGGCGGATTTTGTTGGTTCCACTAAACAAATACTAAACTATGCTACTGAAGATGAATGCGATGAGTTCATAATTGGTACCGATAAAGGAATCATCCACGCTTTACAAAAAGCTAACCCCAATAAAAAATTTCATCTATTATCAAAAGGCTTGAATTGTATTGATATGAAAAGAATCCATTTAGAAGACTTATATATCGCTTTAAGAGATGAAGTTACTGAAATTGAAGTTGATGAAGAAATTCGTAAAAAAGCAATAATCGCTTTAAATAAGATGATGGAGCTATCTTAATGAAAAAATCGTTTGACTGTCTAATCATAGGTAGTGGATTAGCTGGGTTATTCACTGCTTTAAATGTCGATAAAAATTTGGAAGTTGGGATTATCTCAAAAGTAGATATAAATTTTTCCAATTCTAGTCTAGCCCAAGGCGGTATTGCTTGTGAGTATAATGATAATCACGAGTTACACGCATTGCATATTGAAGACACATTAAAAGCTGGCTCATATTTAAATGATCGAAAAGCTGTCGATTTCTTAGTTGATAATGCTTATGAAGCAGTTAAGAAATTGATTTCCTTTGGTGTAAGTTTTGATATCGGTAGTGATAATAAGTTCTTAGTAACTAAAGAAGGCGGTCATTCTCAGGCAAGAATCTTTCACAGTGGCGGTGACGCTACTGGAAAGAACGTAACCGATGCATTAATCTCTTACTTATATAAACAAAATAATATAACTTTTATTCCAAAAACAATGGCTGTTGATTTGCTTGTTGATAAGAAGAGCGTTTATGGTGTGAAAGTCCTCGATGAGATTGATAACCATTATAATATTTATGCAAAAAATATTGTTATAGCGACCGGTGGTATTGGTTCTGTCTATGGTTCGACAACTAATGACTTAAATGCAACAGGAGATGGGATAGGAATAGCTTCTAGAGCTGGTGCTGATATCTCGAATATGGAGTTTGTTCAGTTTCATCCCACAGCATTGTATTCGGAGAAAAACCCCTCTAGACAAAGATTTTTAATCACTGAAGCCCTAAGAGGTGAAGGGGCTTATCTGATTAATGTTGAAAAGGAACGATTTATGGAAAAATACAGTCCTAAGTTAATGGAATTAGCTCCAAGGGATATCGTCTCCCAAGCTATTTACCGAGAAATGTATGACACTTGGACTGATCATGTATATCTAGACACAAGACATCTTGATCCTAAATTCTTAGAAAAGCGTTTCCCAACCGTATTTGCTAAATGCAAACAAGAAGGATATATTCTCGGGATCGACTTGATTCCTGTAGCTCCATGTGAGCATTTCTTATGTGGGGGTATAAAGACTGATTTAGAAGCTAAAACCTCAGTAAAAAATCTTTTTGCTGTAGGTGAGACTGCAAATACAAACGTTCATGGAGCTAATCGCTTAGCATCGAATTCTTTACTAGAATGTTTAGTCTTTGCTAGCAGTTGTGCTAAAGCAATCAATCAGGACAGTTTATCTTCAAATAGAGAAATAAGTGAAGAACTTGGGAACATAAAAGCTTATAACTATAATTACAAACCGATTAGAAAGAAAATCGGTGACTATATGGATGAACATGTAGGTATAGTTAGGAGTAAAGAAGGATTAGAACTCACTTTAAATGTCCTAGGTGATATCACTAAAAATTTAATGAAATATCCTAATATGACAAAATTTTACTATGAGACCTTAAATTTAGCCACAACGGCTTATCTAATCACAGAACAAGCACTTAAGAGAAAGGATAGTGTTGGATGTCACTTAAGAATTACATAATGAAAAACAATTATCATACCCATACATATCTTTGCAAACATGCAATAGGAACCGTTGAAGATTATGTTAAAAAGGCAATAGAATTTAAATTTAAACATCTTGGTTTTTCTGATCATGCCCCTTTTGATTTTCTGAAAGAACGTTCTGTAAGGATGAATATCGAAGATTATCCAATATATCTTAAGGAATTAGAAGATGCAATTAAAAAATATGGTCATCAAATTACGATTTATAAAGGGTTAGAAATAGAATATTTTTCCTTTAAAAAATCTCATTATCAAAACTTATTAAAAGAATTGGATTATTTAATTCTTGGTCAACATTATATAGAAAAGCATAACACGCTAAAAAGCATTTATAAAATTACAAGCATTGAGGATATGAAAATTTATGCTGATACTTTAATCGAAGCAATGAATTCGAAGAACTTTAAAATCGTTGCTCATCCAGATATATTTTTATTTAATCAAAAAGAATTTACAAAACCAATTCAAAAAATTTCTCAATCAATAATTGATGCAGCGATAGAAAATAATGTTGCTTTAGAAATTAATGCCAATGGAATTCGTAAAGAAAAAATTTACATCAACAATGAAGAGCGATTCAAATATCCGCGAAAAGAATTTTGGGAGTTAGTTAAATTAACAGAAGCAAAAGTTATAATTTCGTCTGATGCGCATAAGCCAAAATATTTATTGGACGAAGCAATTTATTCAGCTTACAAGTTTGCCACAGACATTGGAATAGAAGTAGAAGAAGAATTAGTCATGAGCTAATTCTCTTTTTTTTGTTTAAAAGATTTTTAGATAAAAGGGTGATAAATAACCTATACAAGAAATAAAAAGAATAAATCGGGCAAAATTTTCGGTCATGTTTATGCAAAAGAGCACAAGTATACCTTTAGAAGAATTAACATAGTCAATAATCATTGTTTGAATATGTTTAGATATAGGCAAAAGAAGGTAAACACCCTGATTATCTTGTTATTTATTTCAAAAGAATATGTTTTGTGGAAAAATCCATAATATTTTTTATTTGTATTTTACTTCCTATAATGTATATTATGTTAACATAATAAGCATATCTATATCTGGCTCTTTGTATAGTGTGTGTGGAAAATGTTAAAACATCTTATCTTGTTATTGCCACGAAAATGGGGGTACAATTTTATCCTATTTAAAAACGGCTTGAAAATTGTTGAGACAACCTACCTAAAAATTCAATTTTTAAATATTCTTTTATAATAACTGTGATATAATTTATTTAGCGTGAGGTGAACATACTATGAAAAAAGTCTATATGATTTTCACTGGAGGAACGATATCAATGACTATTGATGATGTTTCTCACTCAGTCAAACCAGCTCTATCAGCTAACGAAATTATGAAATCTTTATTCTATTCTGAACTCTACAAAGAACTTGAAGTCATTGAATTTTCCGAAATTCCATCTCCTTCAATGTCTCCCGAAATGATGTTTGAGATATCTAAATTGATCAAAAAAATTATCTCTGAAAATGATCCTGCAGGATTTGTTGTCGTTCATGGGACTGATACTTTGGAAGAGACAGCATTCTTTTTAGATGTTGTTTGTAACACAAAAATTCCTATTGTTGTCACTGGTTCTATGAAGTCAAGTTCCGAGTTAGGATTCGATGGAGTTAACAATTTGATGTCATCAATATTAGTTGCTAAGTCAACTAATTCACATAATCGTGGTGTCTTAGTTGTTATGAACGATCAGATTAATGCTGCCAGTGAAGTTACAAAATCAAACACATTATCATTAGATACTTTTAAGTCTTTAGATTATGGACCACTTGGAATTGTTGATAATCGAGAAGTCATCTATCATCGTAAAGCAACTGTCAAACGAAACAAACTTGAAGTTAATAATATAGTTTCTGATGTATACTTACTAAAAGCTTATAGCGGTTCAGATTCTTTATTGATTGATTACTTGGTTGACAATGGTGCTAAGGGAATTGTCATTGAAGCTTTAGGCAGAGGTAATGTTCCACCCAAGATGATTTCTGGGATTGAAAAAGCAATCAATAACAATATTCCTATTATAATTACATCAAGATGTCCGTCCGGTAGAGTCTTAGATTCTTATGGTTATATTGGTGGTGGAAAGTATCTTTCGGATATGAAAGCAATCATGGCCACTTCACTCAATGGTCAAAAAGCGAGAATTTTACTAATTATTGCTTTAAATATTAGTTCTGATTACAAATTTTTAAGAGGATTATTCACTTATTAATATAAAAAGCTCAATAAACGAAGGTTTATTTGAGCTTTTTTCTTGTTTAAGCGCTCTAAAAAGCGCTTATATTTAATTTTTATTTTAGCATCATTTGTAGAGCATCTTTAATTAATTCATTAGTATTTTTAGTAGTATCCAGTTTTTTTAAGATTTTCACTATTTCTTTAGATTTATATCCCAAAGCAGTTAAAGCTTCTTCTACCTCAACAATATTCTGAGAATCAATGCTTATATTTTCGAATTCGATCTTACCCTTTAAATCCAAAACAATCTGTTGGGATGCCTTCGGTCCAATTCCAGGAAACTTTTGTAAGTATTTCGCATCACCATCTTCAATAGCTTTAGTAATCGATCCAACCGAGCCACTTGCAAGAATTGCCGTAGCGCTTTTGGGGCCAATACCGTTTACTGAAATCAGTTTTATAAATAAGTCTCTAGCCTCATTAGTTTTAAATCCATAAAGATTGATAGAATCATCAGTAACTTTTTGAAAGATATGGATTGTCATTTCTGAACCCAATGTAAAAAGATATGGATTTGGAGTTATTATCTTATAACCTACTCCATTATTATCTAAGGTAATGTAGTTTGGTGTGATTTCTGTAATTTCACCTTTAATATAGTTGTACATTGTTATCCTCCATTTTTTCAAAAAATATTCCATCACATAATCATCAACTTAATTACATGTTAATATCATTTAATTTATACATTATTTACATTATATTATCATTTAATTCTCACTTGTAATTTTGAAATTTTTTACTCAACAAACTCGTATTCATCTCCAGCTATAACAATTGTATCTCCTGATACAGCTCCATTTTTACGCAATTCATCATCTAAGCCTAGTTTTCTCAATCTAGTAAGAAATATAGATATAGCTTCATCTGTCATAAAATTTGTTCGATTAACTAACTTTTCAACAAGTCTACCAGTGACTTCATAGCGATTGTTACTGGTTTTATTAATTATAAAATCGGGTTCTTCTGGAGTGAAATTATACTCAACATACTCATCAACAACCTCTTCATCTTTATAAAAGAATGCAGTTTCCTCAAGTAATTTTCCGATTTTATAAACTAACTTATCAAGATTGTCATTTGTCATCGCTGATATCGGAATAACTTCTATATCTTCTCCTAACTTACTTTTGAAGCTTTCTAAACGAATCTTTGCTCCATCAGCATCCATTTTGGATGCAACAAGTATTTGTGGTCTCAACAACAAATCAGGATTATACTCTTCTAATTCTTTATTGATAATTTTATAATCTTCATAAGGATCCCTCAAAGACTCATCGGACATATCTATCATATGAATTAATACTCTGGTTCTTTCGATATGCTTTAAAAATTGTATCCCTAAACCTTGTCCTAAGGATGCTCCCTCAATTAAACCAGGCATATCGGCTAAGACAAATGGTTTAACATTAAAGCGATCTACGACCCCTAGATTTGGAATAAGTGTCGTAAAGGGATAATCAGCTATCTTTGGTCTCGAATTTGAAAGAATTGAGATAAGAGTTGATTTACCAACCGATGGAAATCCGATAATTCCGACATCCGCTAATAGTTTTAACTCTACATAAAGATTCTTTTCTTCACCGGGTTGTCCATTTTCTTGGACTCTCGGTGCTTTATTTTTTGAAGTAGCAAAAGAACTGTTACCTCTTCCGCCCCTTCCACCTTCAGCTATAATTTCTTTCTGTCCATGAACAGTGAAGTCCGCAATTACTTCATGGGTTGTTTCATTATAACAAATAGTTCCTAAAGG
>JBAYQC010000043.1:0-11346 GCA_041677365.1 Candidatus Izemoplasmatales bacterium
ACTTAACTTTAATACTGAAGTAAACGATGAAGCTTTCAACTACGCTAAGTATAAGTTAACTGAAAACATCGATATGAGTGTTTTAGCTCCTGGTGTTTATAATGTACCACAGAAAATTTTCTTTGGTGAATTCAGTGGTGAAAATCCTTTAGCTACTGATTTAGATGAAAACTTCTATATTTACGGACTTACCATCACTAATAATTTCAGTCTAAACAACGAACATTACTCAGGTCTTTTCAGTCGTTTAGGTGCGGGTTCAGTAGTTTCTGATTTAAACTTTACTCAATCAGAATTATTGTTTAGTGATACTGATGAAATCTTCTCTTATAGTTTCTATATGGGAGCTATAGCCGGAAGAATGATTAATGCGACAATTGAAAATGTGTTAGTAGATGTCCAGTATTCTTTAGGTAATGATGCCATTGGTAGAACTTATTTAGGCGGAATCGTCGGTGAAGCTTCCGGTGTTCTTTCCAAAGTTGCTAGTAATGGTGAACTTAATTTAGAAAACCACAGCTTTGTTGCTGGACAAGCAATTAGGCCAGATTATCATATCGGTGGAATTGTTGGTGCTGCTTCAGATACTTCAAAATTACGAGTAGTTGAAGCCATTAATAATAGTGTAATTACTGGATTTAAGACAACTAGTGATATTGATTTAGCCAGTGGTTCAACTGAAATAAATGTTTATATCGGTGGAGTAATCGGCTACTTAAAAAATTCTTCAAGCGCAATCCATGAATTAGTTTATGTTTCCAATAAGGGAGATATATACGTAAAGGATGTTTTGGAAAGAGAAGCAGTCCAAGCTTACCAATATGTTGGTGGCGTTTTTGGTTATTTAGAAGGCCTAGCGCCAATATTAGAAGCTGATGGTGAATATAAGTTTGCTAATCTTTATAATGAAGGTGACTTGTATTCAGAATATATTAATTCTACCGCAGAGATCAAGTCTGCGGGTATTGGTATTTCTAACACCAGTGAAGACACAGAATTCGCCTTGATGTTTAATCATGGTAATTTTGATTATGCTTTAGTAGATTCAGGAGATGTATTAACAGAATATGCTTCTGATTTAATTATCTCTGAATATGGTGAAGGTGATAATAGGTTTCTTGGGTTTTTTGGAAACGATAATCGATGGATAGAAATATATAACGGTACAGGAGAATCAGTAAGCCTTTCTGGGTATTCTCTAAGATATAACTCAGGTAGTAGCACTAGTTGGTCTACTGTGTTAAATTTGTCCGGAACAATTGCTCATGGAGACACTTATGTTATTGTTGATACAAACGCTACGAGTACCTTTAAAGCCTTTGCTGATATCTCGAGCGCTTCTTTAGGTTTTAATGGAGATGATGCAGTTGGTTTGTTTTATAACGGAAGTGAAATAGACATTTTTGGGGTTTTTGCACAAGACCCAGGAACTGGCTGGACTATAAACGGAACAACTAATGCCACAGCTAATCATGTTGTTACAAGAAATACAGATGCATATCAACCAACTACTTCTTGGACTCCAAGCGATTGGACAGTTTTGTCAAATCAAAACACAACAAGTTTAGGAAGCTATTCTCCAGTTTATGAAGTAGTAGAAAAATATGACACTGAAAAATACGATTATACAAGTCTCATTTACGATGTCAGTACCTCAACAATCGCTTTAGAGTTTTCAAGAATTTATAATTATTCTAACTACGATTACAACCCACGATATTTTAGTAAAATATCACCATTTGTTGCATCTGAACAACAAAATTCAACATTAATTAAATTTTCTGCTAATAATGGAAATATAAACTATTATAATAGTGATTTTTCAACATTTACCGCAACTGAAGAAATCGACATCAGTGCAGTTACACTTAATCCTAATGTAAGTTATTTAAACTTTCAAAATTATGGTGATATTTCGATTTTAAAAGCTGATCTAGCAACTTACGAGCTATATATATCAGGATTCTCTAAATACTTATCTGAAGATAGATATATCCAAAATTCCTTAAATACGGGAAATATTACTTTCGCTGATATTAATGGAACAGGAAATATCTACGTAAGTGGATTTGTTAATTTTAATAATGCCGGAGATTTGCACGAAGATAAACTTATAGCCGAAGAAGGCATTATTAATTCAATTAACTCCGGTAATATTTCAACTACTTATTCATCAACTATTTATGGAATAAATGGTTTAAGTAATACCTTTGTTGGAGGACTTTCTACATTAAACGCTGGATCAATTCAAGATTCAGCCAATTTAGGAAATTTATCACTTGTTAACACTAATGAGAGTGGGAGTACAAGTTTTTACGAAAGCACACCAGGGGCTTATGAAGGTGGTTTAATTCAAAGCTATAGCACAGGAATTTTGGCTGGTGGTGTTAGCGCAGTTGTTTTAAATGAAAATTCACGAATTTATGATTCAAGTAACGGTGGAGATGTTTTGGTAAAAACTTTTCAATTCTCTCGTGCTGGAGGTATTTTAGGTGTAAGTCTATGGCAAGAAGCAAATTCAGGAGGAATCGGTACTGGAATGGGACTTACTACCTCAACAGGCGATTCTAAACTTGCGAATGGACTTAATTTCGGAAATGTCTCAGCGATTACAAAAATTATTGAATATTATGAAACCGATCCGATTACATATGTTACCCGAAATTTAAACTTATTAGTTGGAACCTTTTCTGGAAATGATCGACCAATTCCTTATAGTTACTCCGATACTTCTGGCTCTGAGGTAAGGCTACCTGTTCACGCTGTAGCTGGCGGTGTGATCGGTTATGGCTTGTCATATATGCAAAACATGCTTAATCATGGAACTATATCTTCAACTGATGTTGCTGGAGGTTTAGTTGGCGCTACTTATGTGTTAGGTGGTTCAAATTCCCCAGAGACTATTGTTAACATTAGTACAGCGGTAAATTATGGTGATATCAAATCGATTTCTACTAATTCAGTTAATGAAACAGATTTACCTTCAGATGATTTTACAATTGAGAATATATCATCTGAATATCAAGCAGATGGAAATAGTTTTATTTTCCCAACAGGTTATACTAGAGAAGGGCCTCGTAGCAAACGTGGATTTGGTGGTGTTTTTGGTCGATTACAAAGAGGTAATTTAGGTGCTATGACCGCTGAAGGAGGCTCTTTCAACTTTATTGTTAATGCTAATCCTAACATAGACTTAATTGGTAGAGTTGATCAAGTTGGTGATTTTTCAAACACTGTTACAGCTTATCGTTTCAATAACTCTATCTATTATTCTGCGAAAAGAAATGATACTACTCAAGTAGTTTTTACTGGGTTTACTTATACGACCGAGTATAATTATTTGGGTATTTTAAGAGATAATGTTTATGAGATTATTGAAGTAATCTATTTAGGCTATATTCAAGAAGGTAGCACTTATCGACATGAGTATTATGTTGTTGGAGAGTATTATAATAGTTATTCTCAACAGGGAGAAACTAATATTGCAGAAGCTTCATATAACTATATTGATGAAGAAATAGTGACTTCTTCAACAGCTGAACCAGGTTCAAATTATTCTATCGGCCAAATTTTATACAATGATAATAATAATGGCTTTTATTACACAGGGGGAAGAAAAATTCCTTGGATAACTGAAGATTCAACTAGTTTCTATATTACTGATATGGATAATCAATATATTTATGACCAAGACTTCCCAATGCGTACTAAGTCTAACCTGACTGAATATATTTATTATGCTGAATATAATTTATTAGCAGACCGTTTTAGAGAAATTAGTGACGGTGGTTTAGGTACCAACGTAAGAAACAACGGTATGTATGTATTATCAACTACTGCAGGTCAAGAGTTTGGGGCGGTTTTACCAAGAAATATTGATACTGATAATATTAAACTGGTTAATGAAGATGCTTCAAATATCGAAGACTTACCAGTAACTGACTTTAATTTAAGTGACTTAGTTCCTAGTTTTTCTGATTATTTAGATACAGCAATTATCGATGAATATCAGAAAATATATCAAACCAGATATAATGAAAAAGCAATTTTAACTGATTCAGAATTGCAAGACTTTGCTTTAGACGAAGTAGATGGTTCTAATACATTCCTTGATCTTTCAGCTGGAGAACCAGACGCTTACATCGATTATGCAAATAATGATATATATTTAACAGTTAGTATGGAAGCTTTCAATGAGTTAGATGCTAGTTATAGTATCTATTCAGCATTAGCTTCAGCTAATTCTTTAATAGCGGTTAGACCCGAAGACTTTTTGATGGATGATTTAATTTTTACTGAATATATTGAAGGAAGCGGTTCAAATCAAGCTTTAGAAATCTATAATGGTACTGCTTCAACAATCGATTTATCTCAATATAATATTGGGATTTATCTTGATGGTAGTTCTACAATTTCAGGCTCATTAACCTTATCAGGTAGTTTAGCTTCTGGTGATACTTATGTTATTGCTCATCCAAGTGCTAATGCAACAATATTAGCTCAAGCCGATCTTACTAATATTAATCTTTCCTATATTAGTGGTAATGATATTTTAGTTTTAAGAAATGGTACTACAGTTATTGACAGCATTGGTCAAACTGGTGTAACTTCAGCCTTTGCTCAAGATGTAACAATGACAAGAAAACTAATGCTTAGAGATGAATCTCCTAGTGATGTATATGACAGAGACTATTACTGGGAAGTTTTACCTAGCGATACCTTTACAGATATTGGTAGTTATTCGTTTGATTTAGAAGCTTTAAGTGAGTTATTAAGCTTAGAAAAAAACAGTGTAATATCAACTAATTATCCAGCTGTTTTAGATATCACTTTACCTTTGCAATCAATTATAAACCCAACAGAACCGTTATATTTGGGTTCTTTAAGCATCTATTCAGAAGCCTTTGTAAATGACCCGATTTTTGCGAACACAGCTTATTACAACGACTACGATATCTATATAACCTTTACACCGAACAATGCTAATCTAGCCGGTAATACCGGAATTTCATCGGTTTTATTTAACAGTAGTTCAACAGTTAACTTCACTCCAACTTTAAGTGATTTAGATATCCGCAGCAGTGGTACGGTAAATGCTAATGGAAGTTTAAGGTTAAATTACCTTGACGATAAAGGTATCTTGACTCAAGGTTATGATTTTAAGGATTTCTTTGATCTTTATTATTTAGATAATACTAATGAAGTATTAGTCGATGAAAGTTACTATTCTGTTACTTCTATTCCGCTTAATGCTTCAAGCGAGTATTCGATTACCTTTGATTTTTCTAATGCAGTCCTTAGATCTGGAGACTATATTATTAGATATAGCTATTTCTCAACTTCAACAGATTATGATGTTACCTTTGATAAAGCACCATCAACAAGTGCAAATTTAGTCGATTTAGATTACTATTCAATGGAAGATCTTACCATCGGTACTAAAACGATAACTTCGAGCATATCAATGGGTAAAATTCCTTCTATCGATACTACAACTTCTAATTTCACTGCTAATCAAAACGCTTTACCTGTTTATTTAGATAACTATACCTATGATATAAGTTTCTTTAATAGCAACAGTTTAATTATTTCTAGTTTTTCATCAGTAACATCCGCAAGACTAGTCAGTCAACCTACTTATGACGTTAATGGTTATTTGACCTATGTAATGGAATATATTATTACAGCTGAAGATGAAACGACTTCTAAAACTTACACTCATACAATTACTGAAAGACCAGTAGTAGTTGAAACTGTATATAAAAACGGAAACGAAGTCAGCGGAGTTATTGAAACCACTAGAGAAGCGATGAATACCAGATTTGAAATTGACCTTGGTTTTGACCAAGGCCTAGCAACAAGTCAAATCTCAGGTCCAGTGGATTACAATACAGATGACTCTACTTATCCTTATCTCTCCTTCGAAGTCACTGGTGTTGATTTTGATCTAAATCCTTATACAGCTCAAGAAATCGTGGGAATTACTTTATCCAACAACAGCTTCTTAATTATCGACATGTCTTATCTCACCTTGCCTGGCGATTACACATTTACCCTTCATTATCACCGAACTTCCGAAGATAAAATTGTATTCTCTCCGTTTACAATAACTAAAAATTTAGGTGAGTATGCTTATTTAGAAAATATCAAGTTTACACCGATTGAATCAGAAAGTAGATATCCGACAATTCAAATATCTGACTCATTTGGAGAACCAATACCAAATCCAGGGTATGAGCCTTCAGTTTATTATATCGGTATTGATTACGATGGAGCGGACTTGCAATATCATCAATATTTTAAAGTTCGTGGACAGGTAAGTAACATTCCTTTGGAATCATACTATCCTTACATGCTTGAATACCTGCCTCTTGGAGCTACTATCGCTCGGTATGATGCGGACACAGACACCTGGACTAATGAAGTCAGTATTAATTCAGACCCCTCACTAAAGGCAGATTTAGCTGATGACTTTACCGAAGTCGAGGGAGAAGAAAACGTCTCAATCCTTTACCGAGTTACTTCTGAAGATGAACTCCATATGGTCTATTACTATGTATCGGTAAATGATATACTTTATAATTTAAGTCTGTCATTTAATATCTATTATTGCACGGGAACCCAAGAAAGCCCTGGGGTTTGTACAGTAGCCAGCGAAACTGAAGACTTCAATGAAGTTATTCAAATTAAAGCAACAAGCTTAGATGTTTCAACCCAAGATTATACTTCCGTGACTACTGACCCAGTAGATCCAATTGATTATCCAGAGTTTACCCATGTAGCTGGTATTCATAACGAAATGATCGAATTTATCTATACTGTTAACACCACAGGATATCTTCATAGATTTGCTCGTAATCGTGGTGGTTTCTATGTTTTCGATGTTATCTTACCGAGGGATAGTTACCTAAATGAACTCTATACTTATGAAATTAAATTTACTAGCGGTTCGACTTACACTTTACCGGATATAAGTGATTACACATATACCTTCAATCAGACATTAGAAGGCAAGTATTTCTATATCTTACCAGCGGAATATTCTAAGAGTAGAACCTTTGATATCTATATTTATAATAATAACGAAGAAGAAAAACCGTTCGGTTTATTCGATTTTTTAAGAACTTGGGGTTAGGATAATGGCAAAAGCAAAACAAAAAAAATATAGTTTGAGTAAAAGAATCGTCTCTTTGACGACTTTTATCAATGCTATTTTCCTAATCACCGTTACTACAGTATTTTTGTTTTATACTTATGTAAGTATTAATGATAATCAAACCGGATCTGTCCAAAACCAAACGAATGCAATTATTTCTTCAACGAGTCGCTACTTAGAAATGGTTAAAACCGACGCTAATTTACTAGCTGAACATGAGGTTGTAATTGATTATTTAAATTATATTAATGCCGGTAATGATCCAGTAATTTTAGACGGTGATCCTAATTATAGTCTCTATTATAATTTTATCGGTCTAACATCGTCTGTGGTAGAACATCAAACCGAACAGATTTATGATACGATTTTTGTGGCTACGGAAGTTAACTGTCTTGACGCTACAAACGGTTGCGCTGTGGGTCATGAAGAAGACTTAGTTTTAGCAGGAGATTACAATGTAACAAATCGACCTTGGTATATAAGTTTAGGAAATTTAGATGAAGTGTTTACTGAGCCTTACGCTGATGCTTTAACTGGAGCTTATACCTTCACTCATGTGGTTAAGGTCTACGATCAAGACAACATCATCGGATATTTAGGAATCGATATTTCCTTAGCTTCCTTAGCTAATTTGATTGAATCAATCGGTGAGAGTGTCAATAGTCAAAATTCTCGATTATTAGTTTTTAATAATTTAGAGAACAAACCGAGTTTAATCTTTTATAGTAGTGATAAATTCGATGGTTACTTCATGAAAAATACGGATGATTTCTTAAACCTTGATGAAAGTAACGATTATCCTAATACAGGAATCGCTAATTTGATTAATAATTATGAAACTGAAAAAGTTATCCCAATTGAGCTTTTTGGGGATAATTATTTAGCTACTTTTACACCAATTGAAAATTACGATTGGGAAGTAGTTGTTCTAGCAAGAGATTCGATGCCAGTAGCAATGGAATTAATCTTCATTGGGATTTTACTAGTGATTGGGATTTTGGTTTATATTACCTCAAGAATAATTAGAACTCGTTCAAAAAGAATTCTCGCTCCAATCAATAAAATATTAGAATCATTGACAGAAATTAAAAATGGAAACTATAAGGTAAGGATTAACCTTATTGAAAACAATGAATTAAAAGATATTGCGGATGCGATTAATTTAATGTCTAAAGAAATTGATTATCAAGTAAATCGCGTTTATGAAACTTTTGCTTATGATGGTTTAACCGGACTTAAGAATCTTCAAGCCGCTAGATTGGAGATCAATCAAAATATCTTTACCGGAAATAGAAAATCAGCAGTTTGTGTTCTTCAAGTTGAAAACATCAAGAATATCAATATTATCAAAGGCCAAATTGTTGGAGATAACTTGATAAAATCAATCTCCGAAGAGTTAAGAAAGATTTTAGGTAACTCTGAACATATCTATGCCAGCAGTCAAGATGAGTTTATCTATATCATGACAAATATCACCTCACTTGCGATGGTAGAAAGTAATATTAACAAGATTATGGCTCACTTTAAAGAACCCATCGCAATTAAAAACGTCAAGTTTGAAGTTAAATTATTTATCGGGATTTCCATCTATCCGACTGATGGGGCTTTACTTGATGATTTAGTTAAAAAGAGCGACACAGCACTTTATAAAGCAAAACAACTTGGAAATAGATCATATTTATTTTATAATGAAAACATCGCTAGAGAAATCTCTTATAAAGCTCAAGTATCAGAACAATTAGCGAAGATTATCGCTAATAAAGAGCTCTATCTTAAGTATCAACCTTTGCTAGACAACAAGAATGAGTTATATGGTTTTGAAGCCCTGGCTAGATGGAGTTCACCGATTTTAGGAGAAATCTCGCCTTCAAACTTTATTTCTAACGCTGAAGAAAACTATATGATAGTACCAATTGGTAATTGGGTTTTAACTGAAGCTTGCGAGATGCAAGTACGGATGAAAAAAGCTTTTGAAAGAGAATTTGTAATCAGTGTTAATGTTTCTTCAATTCAGTTAATTCAATATGATTTCGTTGATACTGTTAAAGAAATAATCAAAGAAACTGACATTACTCCAGAATATCTAACCTTAGAATTAACCGAGTCAGTTTTCTTAGATTCAACCTTTGTGATTGAAGAAAAAATCAAAGAATTAAAAGAAATTGGAATTAAATTATCTTTAGATGATTTTGGAACTGGTTATGCATCACTGACATATTTAAGACAGATTGCTTTTGACAATATTAAAATTGATAAAAGCTTTATCGATGGAATTTTCGGTACCGAAAATGATCATAAAATCGTCGGGACAATCGTTAATTTAGTTCAAAGTTTAGAGATGAAGGTTATCGCTGAAGGGGTAGAAGAAAGAAGACAGTATGAGTATCTTAAACAACTAGGTACAGATGTCTTCCAAGGTTTTTTAATTTCAGAACCCTTACCTGAAAGTGAGTTAAAAGAGTTTATCAAATTCTTTTATAAAATAGCAAAAGCGAAACGACTTGACGTCATCGCAAGTAAGAGAAAGTAGAGGAGGGAAAAGATGAATAGCTTAATATTCTTAAGTAACCAAGATTGGAGTACTGAACCTTGGGAAGTGGTAGTTGCGGCACTGGTCATCGTTGTGACAGCGGTTGTCTTGTTTTTCTTATATCGTAATGTCGTTCACCAATTTAAAAAGAATCGCTTAGAACAAGTGAAAATGAAAAATGATTTTAGTAACGGAAAAGATACCGATATTGATAAAATCACTTTCAAGGGTTCAAATTACCCAGTAATGAATGAAATCAATAAAGATATCAGTTCAATAAAAGAAGGAGATTTAAGACTTTTCTTTGCGATAAATATTGATGATTTTAGATATGTTGTCGATAGTTACGAACAAAAAGACATCGATAAGATTATCGCTGATTACGCAAAGAGATTAAAAAAGTTTAACAAGAAGAAAAGTATCTCAGGGCATTATGAGAATGATATCTTTATCTACTATTACTATGGTGACGTTGATAATGAAAAAATCAATGACTTAAGCAAGGAATTGTTAGAACTATTTAAACAACCTACAAAAATTGGTAATCACAGTTTATCAGCTTCAATCGGCGTTTGTTTATTCCCCTATGATGGCATAACCGCAGAGAACTTGTTTAAAAACGCAGAAATCGCCGTTTATGTTGCTAAAAAGCAAGGTAAAGATCGTTTCTATATATATGCAGAGAACTTGATTGAAAAAGAACAGTTCAATATCGAATATTATAAGCAAATTAAAAAAGCGATTGAAAACGATGAATTCCTTCTTTACTATCAACCAATAGTTGATATCAGAACTGGTAAGATAATCGGTCTGGAATCATTGTTGAGGTGGCAACATCCAACAATGGGAATCTTGCCACCAGGAAAGTTTTTAAATGTAATGGACCTTACTGGAGATATTACCTGGTTTGGTAACTGGGGATTTGACCGAGTAGCCGAACAATATAATACTTGGAAAAAGAGTTTAAAATTAGGAGATTTCTTTATTTCAATAAACCTAGCTCCAAAACAACTTTATGTTGAAGGCGTGGCTCGCCAATTCTTCGAAATTGCTGGTAAGTACAGTTTAGCACCAGAGAACTTCTGTGTTGAGATTCTTGATTACTACTCAGTAATAGCTAATGAAGTTGCGGTTAATAATCTCAAGGAGTTTAGAAGATTTGGTTTTAGAGTTGCAATTGATGATGATGGGCCTGATTACCAAATAATTGAAGATATGTCTAAAATTAGTGCATCAATATATAAACTCTCTCGAGGTAATCTATTAATGATTAATTCCGAAGGCTCAGAATCAGAAAAAATTGAAAAAATAATTGAAGCAGCAAAAGCCAATCAGAAGATCGTTATTGCTGAAGGAGTTGAAGATGAAAATATTATTAGATTGCTTAATAAGTGGGATATTCGCTTTATGCAAGGCTATTATTTCTCTGAACCTATATCAGTACAAGAAGCCCAAAGAATCCTTCATAGGTCGCCTTGGGATATGGCATCATTTAGCCATTTAATCAAATAAAATAAAAAGCAGCCATCGGCTGCTTTTCAGACTGTTGACAAAGTACCTTAGAAATAGGGTGCTTTTTGTTTTAGGTTAGTAAGTTTTGAAAGAGTGTCATGTTTAGTAAAAAATATATTGAATAAAAGCGCTAAAATTAGCGGATGAG
>JBAYQC010000044.1:0-11258 GCA_041677365.1 Candidatus Izemoplasmatales bacterium
AGATGTTAGTTTAGAAAAGTATAAAGGAAAAGTGTTACTGATTTTTAATTCAGCAACAAAATGTGGATTTACCCCACAATATGAAGGTATTCAAAAACTTTACGAGAAGTATCGTGAAAAAGGATTTGAAATTATCGACTTGCCTTGTAACCAATTTTTGCATCAAGCTCCCGGGTCAGATCAAGAACTAGCAAGTTTCTGTCAAGCTAATTATAACACTACTTTTGAAACATTTGCTAAGATTGATGTTAACGGAAGTAAGGCTATAGATCTTTACAAGTATCTAAAAGAAGTAAAACCTGTTGATGAGAATCCTGGAGAAGAAGTTAAAGATTACTCAGATATCAAAGTAAAAGGCAGTTCAAAGATTAAATGGAATTTCACAAAATTTATTGTTGATAAAGACGGAAATGTCTTTGGTAGATATTCGTCTAAAACAAAACCTGAAGAACTAGATGAAGTAATCGGTAGTTTAATTTAAAAAAAATAAATGTCAATTCGTAAGAATTGACATTTTTTTATATTAGATATTTAAGTTTGTGATTATTCAAGAATCGCTCTAAATTCATTAAGGTTAATTCGAATAGCCTATCTTTCATATAGGGACTACTTGAAGCGTTATGGGGAGTTATATATACATTGTCTAAACTCCATAATTCACTATCCTTTGGCAATGGTTCGGGAGTTGTAACATCTAAGCCGGCTCCTCTTATTTGCTTTTGTTTTAGACATTTTATCAGTGCTTCTTGATCGATTATTTCACCTCTAGCAACATTTACTATTAAAGCATTTGGTTTTAATAACTGTAATCTTTCACTATTGATTAAATTTTTTGTATCCTTTGTTAAAGGTAAAGCAATAATTATATAATCAGAACTCTTCAAGATTGTTTCTAAGCCTTCTTCATCGTTAAATATTTGATCAAAGTTTTCCGGTTTATCTTTGGATTTTTTATAACCAAAAATTTGTTCTACTCCAAATGCTTTAAACCTTTTAGCAAGTTCTTTACCAATTGAACCAGAACCCAATATACCAACAGTAGAATTAAAAATCTCCGGTTCTTTGCTAATCGGATTCCAAACTTTATCATTCATACAATCTTGGTAATATTTCATGTTACGATTGAAATACAATATCTTTGATATTACATCTTCAGCTATTGAAATAGAAAACACATCTCTAGCGTTTGTAATAAGGATTCTTTTAGATTTGATATAATTGATATCAACATTATCATAACCAGCCATCAATAATTGAATCCATCTAAGTCTTATAAATTTATCTAAATCAAGCTTATTCAAAGTTGAATTCATGATGATTAAAGCTTCAACATCCTCGTGTCCATCCAAATTGTCAACAAATTCAACCTTAGGAAACTTCTCAATTAATTTAGGATAGTTGACTCTTCCCATCATTCTTTTTTCAACAAATATTTTCATAGATTTTTCACCTCATCATTACTATTATACCACACAAAGCTAAAACATATAAAAAATGCATGGTTTTACCCATACATCTTCTTAATTATGAACAGAACAAATCGTTTCGGTAAAACCCGATTCAAAAATACAAACACTTTATATTTAAAACCTATTGTTTTAGCGATTGGTAGGTGTTTTTTGCCTGAAATTTTATAAATCTTTTTAGCAACTATAATAGGGTCCATACCATTTTGCTCATCTTTTTCCATTCTTGCAATTGAATCTTTGATTCGCGAACCATATACATCATTTTCAACAGTTAGTGGTTGTTGACGATTGCTTGTAAAATTAGTTTTTATATCTCCTAATAATAAAGTCATAGCTTCAATATTATAAGGAGACAACTCTATTCTTAACCCTTCAGTGAATGACTTAAAGGCTGCTTTAGTCATTGAATAAAAGGTTTGAAACGGTATTGTTAATTCACCTGCCACTGAACCAATATTAATAATTTTAGAATTTCGTGATTTTCTTAATAAATCAATGCTGTGTTTAGTTAATAAAAACTGACCAGTAATATTTATTGAAATGATTTTTTCTACTTCTTCTAAACTACTATATTCAATCGCACCTGAAACTCCCATACCCGCACAATTTATTAAAGTATCAATTTTCCCATATTCTAAAGTTATTTTCGAAATCAAATCATTAACTTGATCTTCTTTAGTAATATCGCAAGAATAATGTTTGAACTTTATTTTCGTTTTCGGAAATGAACGAGATATACCTATTACTTTAAACCCTTTTTCAGCTAAATAATTAGCTGTTATTAAGCCAATACCGCTTGATGCTCCACTAATTAAAAATATTTTATCCATTTTTATCTTCCAGAAGCGACATTAACTTAGTTTCGTCTTCAGGTAGATTGTTAAGTACATCTGCAATTATTGATATCGCTTCATCCATAAGTTCTTTGGTGTGAGTTGATGTGTAAGAAGTTCTGATTAAGCACTCACCTTCAGGGGTTGCTGGAGGCAATACAGGATTAACATAAACACCTCTTTCGTAAAGAACCTTACATGCTATTATCGTTCTAAGCATAGAATAAGTATATATCGGTATAATTGGTACAATTGAATTTTCAATAATGTTTAATCCTTTTGCTTTAAGGCCTTTTCTAACATATTGAGCAATTTCTAAAAGAGCTTTAGGCCTTTCAGGTTCGGATTTTAAAATTCTTAAAGCTTCTAATGCTGTAGCGGCGTTAGCAGGAGTTATTGCGGCACAGAAAATGAATGGTCTTGACTTATGTTTGACATATTCAACAACCTTTCTATCCGCAACCATATATCCGCCTAGACTAGCTAAAGATTTTGAGAATGTACCCATGATGATATCTACATCATCTTCTAAATCGAAATACTCTGCAGTTCCTCTTCCGTGTTTACCTAAAACTCCAAAGCCATGGGCATCATCAACCATTACTCTAGCGTTATATTTCTTTGCTAGTTTAACTATATTCGGTAGATCACAGATGTCTCCACTCATAGAAAAGACACCATCTGTTACAATTAATTTTCCTTTACTCGGATCTGCTTTTGCTAACTTCTTTTCCAAGTCTTCCATATCATTATGATGGTAACGAACCATATCAGCATAAGATAATCTTGCGCCATCGTATATTGAAGCATGATTTTCTCGATCGCAGAAAATAAGATCATTTCTACCGGCAATTGCAGAAATAATACCTAAGTTTGATTGAAAGCCAGTTGAAAAAGTGACGCAAGCTTCTTTATTCAAAAACTCAGCCAACTCTTTTTCTAAGGTTATATGAGTGGTTAAAGTACCGTTTAAAAATCTTGAACCAGAAACACCAGACCCAAAATTTTGAAGAGCTTTAACACCCGCATCAATTACTCGCTCATCTCCGGTTAGTCCTAAATAATTATTAGAACCTATCATTATTCTTCGTTTGCCTTCCATTAAAACTTCAATATCTTGTTTAGTTTCTAAGGCATGAAAGTAAGGATAAATTCCTAATTCTTTATATTCATCCGCAAGAGTGAAATCATCGCACTTCTTAAATAAATCCATATTTTCCTCCAAGTTTCAAAAAGCTTTATCTAAAAAATTATAACACAAGTGAACATCTTTGTATACAAAAAACAAGATTTTTAGCCGTTTTCAATTTCGTTAAATTATAATAGTAAAAATTAATAGTAAATACTTTTGCTACTTGTAATTTTTATATATAAAAAGATATAAACCAAGCAATTATTATTTCTTATCCTAGAATCATTTATAACTTTTTATTATTGACAATCAAAATAATCACCAATATAAACAGCCTTGTCGATTTAACAACAAAGATTAACTTATATCTCTATTTTTGGGTATTTAATTGATTAATAAAAAAATAGTTTTTTTATATTTAATAATTATTAAACAACGCAAAACTAAAAGTCATTCAGATTTTAATTTTTATAGTTATCATTATTACATTCATTTACAATTAACAGCGACAAGATTAAAATCAGAATTTGTTCACTAATGTTTAATTACATAAAAAAAGAGGCTTCGGTGTGTGCCTCTTTGTTTTTATAATTTGTAGATTTTTTCTAGTTCGAGCATGCAATATTTTTTATCTGTATCTTTTTTTATAGTCAAAACAACTGCTTCGGCTTTCTTCGCCATTAAATCTCGATGTTTGAAGTCTTTTAATAAATGATATACTCTAACATTAGCTTCATAAGCAAAGAACAAATCAAAGTCCTGAAGATTAAGTTTTAAAGTATCATCTAAAACGCTTTTTGCATAGTATAAAGATGCCTCAAGCATGTTTGCTTCCGCAAAAACTCTTGAGACTTGCCAATTACTTCTAATAAAATTTACTTGATTACCTACAAGAGACCAATAATACTTTGATTTAAAGGTCAAATCAATCATCCTTAAGGTTTCTTCAACCGTGCGGTTGTCTTTTTCAATAAAATCCCATGTTTGGTTAAAACATTGCTTCGCTAAATTTCTAATTTCATCACTTAACATTTTATCTTCTCGCAGCCTCTCTGAATATTTCTAAACCTTTATCTGTTAGTTCGTGCTGTACCATTTGCTTTAAAACATTATAAGGCACAGTCGCAATATCAGCTCCAGCTTTAACACTTTGATCGATGTGATTTAGATGCCTGATTGACGCTGCGATGATTTGGGTTTTAAAATTATATGTCTTAAACATATCTTTAATTTCTTTAACTAGTTTATAACCTGCATCATCAGTTTTTGTTAAATCATCAAGTCTTCCTAAGAATGGTGATACATAGGTAGCTCCTGCAGTAGCTGCCATTAAAGCTTGTGAAACCGAAAAGACTAAGGTTACATTAGTTTTTATACCTAAAGAACTCAACTCTTTTATAGCCTTTATACCTTCGGTAGTCATGGGAATTTTAATCACAATGTTCTTGTGCATTTTAGCATACTCTTTTGCTTCTTCAACCATCTCTTTAGAGTTTCCTTCTTGAACTTCAGCACTGATTGGTCCGTCAATTAAATCAACAATTTTTTGGATTGCTTGAACCAAAGTAATACCTGACTTAGCAATTAATGAAGGATTGGTTGTTACCCCAGAAATAATACCCCATTTTGAAACTTCTTCAATTTCCTTAATGATAGCCGTATCTGCAAATAATTTCATTCTAGCCTCCTAGTATAATAGTTTTTTTATTTTATCTAAAGACTTTTCTTTGATTTTGCTCGCTTCTTCAATAAAGTTGTTAACTAACTCTAAATACTGATTTTTTAAATCTTTGGAATCAATACCCGGAAGATTAATCAAAACATTCATAGCCGCTCCTTCTGCGGCTGAGTATAACATTAGAATTGCTACTCCTTGATCTGATAAAGTGTTCTTATTAGAATATTCTATCATATTTTCAATTATTCTTAAAGATTTGACACTGTTTTCAAGTACTTTTTTCGGTACGTCCATGCATAAAATTGTAGATTTATATATGGCTTCTTTTCTTTTTTCTATTTCTTCATCAGTATTTTTCGGAAGTTTAAACGCCTTCATTAAGATATTCAAAGCTTCCGTATCTAAGTCAATAAGTTTTTTAAATTCACTTAAATAAATATTTATCTGATTAATTCCGTCTACATAAGATTTTTGGATTTTTAAATCTAAAGTCTTGAACTTCTTTTTTTCAACCGACAACTTACTAACCATAATCATTAATCCGCAGCCATTACAAGCTGCCAAAGCACTGACACTGCCGCCGCCTGGTGCTGGTGAGTCTGAGCTCAACTCAGTTAAAAAATCCGCTACTGTGTAATCAATTAGTTTCATATTAATCCTCCTTGATAATCATACGATTATTCACTATTAATTTACCATTCTTAAATACTGCATGTGTATGGTTGATCCCGTAATGATAAATGAAATAATCCAAATTTTTTGCTTTTAACAAAACTACATCTGCAAATTTCCCAGGTTCTAAACTGCCACGGTCATTACTTATATCCAGACTAAAAGCGGGATTAATTGTTGCAGCTGTAAGAATTTCGCTAGGCAACATTTTTAGTTTATTCCCAGATATTTGCATTGTGAGTTGAAAGTTTTCAGAAGGTGTAGAACCAGGGTTGTAATCACTGGAAACACTTACTGCTGCACCTGAGTCAATTAACTTTCTAGCAGGAGCATAATCCTTGTTTAGGAAAAATGATGTTGATGGTAAAAGATTTGCAATAGTATCAGTTTTAGCGATATTTAGAATATCATCTTCTTTTATAGCCATTAAATGGTCAACGGTTTTAGAACCCAATTTTAAAGCGACTTGTGTTCCTCCGATTGATTCGATTTCATCAGTGTGAACCCGTAATTTAAATCCTAAACTCTTTGCCTTCTCAAGAATTGTTTTAGTTTCTAAAGCTGTAAATACATCTTTCTCACAAAAGACATCAGCATACTCTGCTAAATTTTCTTTCTTGATGATTTCTAGGTCGCCTAATATTTTTTGAATAAATTTACTTCGATTATTTTTATACTCTGGAGGTAAAGCGTGAGCTCCAAGATAAGTAGACTTAATATCAATAGGATGTGTTTCGTTTAGATGTTTAATTACTTTTAATGTTTTTAGTTCAGTATCTAAATCTAAACCATATCCAGATTTTGCTTCTAGAGAAGTAACTCCGAATAAAAGCATTTCATCAAGAGATGATCTGGCTTGCGAGACTAATTCTGAAAAACTTGCTGTTTTAGTCATTTCTACAGTTGAAAGTATTCCTCCGCCTGCTTTAAGAATATCCAAATAATCTACCCCAGCAATTTTCTTTGTGAATTCATGTTCTCTAGATCCCCCGAATACTAAATGAGTGTGTGAGTCGATTAACCCAGGTATAGCTATGAGCCCACTTCCATCATATAGTTTCGTATCTTTATCAAAGTGTTTTTGATAATCGCCTTGTCCAACCTCAATTATCTTTTCACCTTCAATAATAATGAAGGCATTATCAAGGGTAAGTATTTCTCTCATCGCTTTTCCTTTTACGGGAGGTATCTTAACACTAGTATAAAGATGATTGATATTGTGAATAATTAATCTATTCATATTAGACACCTATAAAAAAGATTCAATAATTTTGTCAGCTGAAAAATCTCTCAGCTTAAGAAATTTCTGTGATGCCTCTGTTATATCAGTCAGGGATATATCTTTTGGAAAATCCAAATGATTAACAGCGTAATAATACTTTAAAGAATCGATTAAAGCAGCCTTAGGTATCAGTCCAACTATCTCAGCGCTTGGAACTTCTAGAGAATACCTTCTAGCTTCCATTTTAACGGTCTCAAAAATTCTATAGATAGGATTTTTCTTAAAATTTAAAATGTTCATTGTGACCTGAGTATGGCCTCTTTTTTCCAAAAAAACTGGTCCAGCTTGGATATATTGAAACCCTCCACTAGAAGCTCTGATTGCTCGGGCAAATTTCGCTGTAATCTTTTCGTCAGTAGTTAAAACATCGATATTATAAGCTATTAAGAAGTCTCTAACTCCTACTCCAATCACACCAAAAGTAGGATGCACTTCTTGTTTACCGTAATCAGGTTTCCATTCAGGTAACTTGATTTTTTCTTTCATACCTTCAAACTCGCCCTTCCTAATATTTGGTAATGATACTCTTTTTTCTTCATTAGCGGCTTCAGCGTACATAAAGCACGGAATATTATATTTTTCTGATATCGATTTGGCTAAAACATTAGCATATTCAACACATTCTTTGATAGTGATGTTATCAACCGGAATAAAAGGGATAACATCTATAGCGCCCATTCTTGAATGTTCTCCAGAATGATTATTTAAATCAATTTCCTTTTCACAAACTTCAACCATTTTTAGAATTGCTTCTATCATTGCTTCAGGTTCTCCTAGTAAAGTTACCACAGTTCGATTATAGTCAGCATCAGCTTCATAATTTACTAGTTTTACTTCCGGAAAAAGACCGAAAACACTAATGATTCGTTCTATTTTTTGCTTATCTTTTCCTTCGGAAAAATTAGGAACACATTCAATTATTTTTTTCATTACATATCACCCTTTTTAAATTTATCTGATAATAATTTAGTTAATTTTTTTTCATCAGCAAGATTGGGAATTGTTATATAAGAATTGTTATCAATTTTATTATATTCTTGTACGGTTTCAATTGAATTAGGGTTTCTAGCCCATGATCTTCTTGATACTCCTGCCATTACATCAAACAGCATTGACGTTTTCAAAATGTCATCAACTCTTTTAGATCCATCTAAAACCATTCCATATCCACCATTAATGACTTTTCCAATGCCGACGCCACCACCATTATGTAAAGTAACTAATGACATTCCTCTTGCGCTGTTACCTAAAGCAACATGTGTTGCCATATCAGCCATAATATTAGAACCATCTTTAATGTTGGAAGTTTCTCTAAATGGCGAATCTGTTCCGCCGGTATCGTGGTGATCTCGTCCAAGCATTACCGGACCAATCTCTTTATTCCTTACCATTTCATTAAACTTAAGCGCTATTTTCAACCTTCCATATGCATCTTGATAGAGAATTCTTGCTTTAGTCCCAACGACTAGATTGTTCTTTTTTGCATCTCTTATCCAATTATAGTTGTCCAAATCTTGAAATCTTCGTTCTTTATCTATGCATTCCATAGCTGCTAAATCGGTCTTGTCTAAATCGCTTTGATCACGGCTTAAACAAACCCATCTAAATGGTCCATATCCATAGTCAAACAATACTGGACCCATTATGTCCTCTACATAAGATGGCCAAATAAATCCATCTAAATCATTGATGCCGTTTTTACACACTTCTTTAATCCCACTATCACTTATCGCTTTTAAGAATGAATTACCGTAATCAAAGAAATATGTTCCTCTACTGGTAATAATCTTAATTGCTTCAAAATGTCTTTTTAAAGTATCGTTAACTAGCCTTCTAAATGTATCCTTATTATTATTTAGTAAATCAGTTCTTTCTTCAAAACTAATATCTACTGGGCAGTATCCGCCATCATAAACTGCGTGACAACTAGTTTGATCGCTTAACAAATCAATATGATTTCTCTCTTTAACAGCTGTTTCTAACAAATCAACTATGTTTCCTAAATAAGCAATTGCCCGAGGTTTACCTTCATTTTGGTATTTTTTGGCCAAAACGAATGCGTTTTTAGGATCTTCTTCTACATCATCAACCCATCCTTGTTGCTTTCTAGTTTCAATTCTTGACTTATCAACTTCAGCTATTATCGCAACTCCGCCAGCTATAACAGTGGCTTTTCCTTGAGCTCCACTCATTCCTCCTAGTCCAGAAGAAACGAAAAGTTTTCCAGCTAGATTTTGATCTTGCGGTATATTAAGTTTCATTCTTCCGGCATTCAATAACGTTGAGTAAGTTCCGTGAACAATTCCTTGTGGACCGATATACATCCAACCACCTGCAGTCATTTGTCCATAATTAGCAACACCTAGAGAACTTGCACGATTAAAACTATCTAAATTATCAAACTCACCAATCATCAATCCATTTGTTATTATTACTCTCGGTGAAGTTTTACTTGATGCAAATAGACCTAGAGGATGACCAGACATTATAACTAATGTTTGTTCATTGTTCAATTCTTCTAAGTAGCGTTTTACAATCCAATATTGCATCCAATTTTGGAACACACTGCCTGTCTCACCATAAGTTACTAATTCATAAGGATAAAGCGCAATATCAAAATCTAAATTATTATCAATCATTACTTGAAAAGCTTTTCCTTCAATACAATTGCCCTTATATTCATTAATTGGTTTTCCATAAATGTTTCCTTCAGGCCTAAACCTATAGCCATATATTTTTCCTCTAGTCAAAAGTTCCTCCAAGAACTCATCAGCTAGTTCATCGTGCCAAGATTCAGGAATATATCTTAGCGCGTTATTTAAAGCTAATTCCATCTCTTTTCTAGTGAGATTAAGCTCTCTTTTTGGCGCTCTTCTTATTCCTGAAATAAATGACTTTTTCTTTGGTAACTCTGGAAATATCGCCTTGATTGACAAATTATCATTCATTAATATCACTCCTTAATAATTTTCTAAATTCACCAGTATTGATTAAACGAATTATTTTATGAATTTCTTTATACATCATTGTATCTTCTTTAATAAACGGTATTTCTTTTCGAATAAAATCGTAGATCCTTCTCGTGGCTTTACTCATAGAGCTTTTATCTCTAAAATCAATTGCCTGTAAAGCAGTCAATAACTCCATAGCTAAAACATCGCTTGTATTTCTTATTATATCTTTTGCTTTTCTTGCCGCTATTGTGCCCATTGAAACATGGTCTTCTTGGTTAGCTGATGACGGTATTGAATCGACACTTGCAGGGTGTGATAATACTTTATTTTCACTAACAAGTGAAGCTGCACTATATTGAACAATCATAAATCCAGAATTGATTCCGGGATTTTTCACTAAAAAAGGTGGTAACCCATTACTAAGATTAGCATTGACCATTCTTTCTAAACGCCGTTCAGATATATTTGCTAATTCACTAATAGCGATTCCGAGAAAGTCCATTGCTAAAGCTATTGGTTGCCCATGAAAGTTACCCGCACTGATAACTTGATTATCTTCAACAAAAACTAAAGGATTATCAGTTGCAGCATTCATTTCTCTTTCTAGAATTGTCTTTACATAATTAATCGCATCTAAACTCGCTCCAATAACCTGGGGTGAGCAACGCAAAGAATACGCATCTTGAACTCTCTTTTCTCCTTGCCTTGTTGTAAGACGTGAGTCTTCGAGAATTTTTCTTAACGATTTGGATACTTCAATTTGACCAATCTGATTTCTAACTAAATGAATCTTTTCATCGAATACATCTGTAATACCTTCTAAGGCTTCCAGTGTGATTGCCAAGTTATATTTGGACAAATCTAATAGACTCTCTGCTTCTAATAACGCTAAAACACCAACAGATGTCATAGCTTGAGTACCATTAATAAGCGATAGACCTTCTTTTGCAGCAAGAGCTTTTATCGGTTTGATATTCGCTGTATTCAAAGCCTCTTTAGCCGGATAGACTTTTCCTTCAATTTGCATTTCGCCAAGTCCAATCAGTGGTAAAGCCATGTGGCTTAATGGTGCTAAATCACCACTAGCTCCTAAGCTCCCCTTTGAATAAACAACGGGAATTACATCTTTATTTAAAAATTCAACCATCTTTTCCAAAACTTCTAGTCTAATACCGCTATAGCCTTTGATAAGAGCGTTTATTCTCAGCAAGAGCATGCCTCTTACTATTTCCGAACTA
>JBAYQC010000045.1:0-11204 GCA_041677365.1 Candidatus Izemoplasmatales bacterium
AATCACTCTACTGCAGTTTAAGTTATGTTTTAGAGGAAGAAGTTGATGATGGATATAAGGTGTTTATTGAATTTGAAAGCGGAAAAACTGCACTCGTAGAAGTTGGAACAACCAACCTAATTCCTTTACCTAAATGGTATTGTACTTTCCAAAGAGGAACAGCGATTATCGAAGATTGGGAAATGAACGGTAAAATAGTTGAGTTAACTAACTACGATGAAGCTGATGCCAAACCAATAGTTGCTGGAGCTGGACTTACTAAGACAATGGCTCCAAGAACTGATAATTCAACTAAAACTTCTGATTTAGAGATAATTAGAAGAAGTCATTTAGAATTTTATCAAAACTTTTATGAAGTAATTCATGGTCAAGCTGATCCTTTGATAAAAAACCAAGAAGTTTTAAGAGTTATGAAAGTCATCGACGCTTTATTTCTTTCTGCTAAAACTAATCAAGTTATTGAATATAAAGATTAATTTCTTTATTTTCTCTCCTATAAGAGAGTTTCACTTATGAAACTCTTTTTTCTTTGGCTAATAATTATTAATTCAAAATTTATGATATGATATAGATAGGTAAATTAGATTAAAAAATGTTTTTTAGGGGAGGGTATTCATGGGCTTATTTGAAACAATGAAGTATAAGGTCATAAGAAAAATTGGCAGAATTGAAATTAGAGAATATGATGATTTCCTCTTAGCTAGCACAAAATCAAAACTTAATGAGAAACAAGATAGTGGCTTTATGAATCTGTTCAATTATATCTCTGGTGATAATGAGAGAAACACAAAAATTTCTATGACTACCCCAGTCGTGACTTATAAAGAAGATAATGATTTGGTGACAGGGTTTTATGTAGGGTCTAAGTATCAAGAAGATAATCTTCCTAAACCCAAAGATAATGTGTTTATAAACAAGTTAAATAATTCTTTGTATGGAGTAATCCGCTTTAGTGGTAGATGGATTGATAAAAACTTTGATAAATATGATGATTTGCTAGTCAGTTATTTACTAGAAGAAAATTATGATATTTTATCTGCTAGATTTATCCTTCGCTATCAACCACCCTTTGTTCCTTGGTTTTTGCGACGTAACGAAATTGCTTATCAAGTCAGGAGAAAGAATGAAAAACCGAATAATTAAGTCTTTTAAATTTAAAGGAAAACTTAAAAAAAATAACTATTTTGAAGGCTGGTATTATAAGTTTGTTAACCAGGATCAATCAGCAACCTTGGCTTTTATTCCCGGTATCAGCTTAAACAAAGAAAATCCTCACGCGTTTATTCAGGTAATTTTAAATCAAGATAAAAAAATAATTACGGAATATTTAAGTTATGAAATTGCCGAGTTTAATTATGATTTCAAACTAAACAAACTAAAAGTCGGTAATAATATTTTTTATTATGACCGCGTTTTAATTGATATTAATCAAGACAAATTACGCATTTTTGGTGAGCTTAAACTGAGTAATCTAACTCCGATAAATACTAGTTTGTTGAGACCGTCAATAATGGGCTTTTTTGAATACCTACCATTTATGGAGTGTAATCATGATGTTGTGAGTATGAATCATGATTTATCTGGAACAATGAGTTTTAATGGTAAAGATATCGATTTTTCAAAAGGTAAAGGTTATATCGAAAAAGATTATGGCAAGTCTTTTCCCGAAGAATATGTTTGGATTCAATCAAATAATTTCAAAAAAATAGGAACCAGCATAATGGTTTCTTATGCGACAATTCCCTACCTCGGTTTAAAGTTTAAGGGTTTTATCGTGAACCTAGTTTTTAGAAAACAAGAATACCGTTTCGCTACTTATAATTTTTCTCACGCGAAAGTTATAGAGAGTAGTGAAAATTCAGTAACTTTTGAGTTTAAAAAGTATAGTTATAGATTGTTAGTCAAAGCTGTTAACTTTCACACAGTTGCTTTGGCTTCGCCCAAAAAAGGGCATATGACTTCACAAATTAAAGAGGGTTTAACCGGAGAAGTAGATCTTAAATTTTGTAATAAGGATGCTTTGGTATATGAAGGCAAGGGTCAAAGTGCCGGCGTAGAAATTATGTTAAAGGGTGATTTAGATGTTTAAAAAAATGCGTAGATTTGATAAACAAATGAGTGAAAAAGCTACATTAGAATTATTAAAAAACTCTGAAATTGGTACACTATCAACTATCGGAGATAATGGATATCCTTATAACACACCGCTCAATTACGTATTTTATCAGGGAAAAATCTATTTTCATTGTGCAAAAATAGGGTCCAAACTCGACAATATAAGAGCATATTCTAAAGTATGTTTTTCCGTGTTTGATGAGGTTAAGGTTATTGGTGAAGAACTTAATACGAGATATAAGAGTCTAGTGGTTTTTGGTAAAGCTAAAATCATCGAACCTACTCAGAAAATTTTAAGGGAACTAATTCTTAAATATGTTCAGATGGATGAGGATGTAATTAAGCAAAGAATTGCTAAAGAGATTGATATAACCCAAATAGTTGAGATTGAAATTGAACATATTACTGGTAAAATCGGAAAGTGAGGATAAAAAAGTTATGAAAGTTTTAATAATCGGAGGCACTGGAACTATCAGTAGTTACGTCGTCAAAAAATGTCTTGAAAAACAGATGGACGTAACGATTTTAAATCGCGGAAACAGTAGCACTAATGAGAAAAATTTAAAAACAATTATTGCTGATATTACAGATGAGACCGATGTAAGAGAAAAATTAGTTAATCAAAGTTTTGATTCAGTCATTCAATTTGTCGCATATGACACCACTCAGATTGAAAAAGATATGCGTATTTTCAAGGATAAAACCAAGCAATACATTTTTATAAGCACTGCAAGCGCTTATCAAAAACCACTTTCAACTTATCCGATTACTGAAGATACCCCACTTAAAAACCCGTACTGGGAGTATAGTAGAAATAAAATTGCTTGTGAAAAGTATTTGAGTACAGTGAAAGATTTGCCAATAACGATTGTTAGGCCATCACATACATATGATAATCATAAGATTATGACTATAGTTAAACGGGATGGGTATGAATATGCTCATATCGCGCGCTTAGAAGCTAATAAACCAGTGATTATCCCCGGTGACGGAACTTCACTTTGGACGATCACTCACGCCCTTGACTTCGCTAATAGTTTTGTGGAGTTGATTGGAAATGAAGCTGCGTTTAGTGAAACCTTCCATATTACCAGCAATAAAATATACACTTGGGAAGAACTCACTAACATCATTGCCAAAAAACTCGGTGTTCAAGCAAAAATCATTCATATTCCTACAGATTATATAATCAAATACTTTCCAGAATTAAAAGGCCCACTACTAGGTGATAAAACTTGGTCAGCAGTCTTCGATAATTCAAAAATCAAATCAATCACAAAAAAATATACCAGTAAAATTGGTTATGAAGATGTTGTTGAAGAAGCAATAAAGCATTATCAGGCAAATAAAGACCTTCAAAGGGTTGATTTTGAGTTTGAAAGAATCTATGATCAATTAGTTGAAGATTTTTTGGCTAAGTAAAAATATTTTCAAATCACCGAAATATTGTTTTTTCTAATATGTTATAATGTTCATAGATAAAACTTTTTCTTCAAAGATTTTTTTAAGGTTAAGAGTTAGGGGTGCTAATAGAGTAGTTTCTCCTGATGAAATTGGTGGAAAGAAAATGGCACAGTTAATGATATCGCCTAATGTACAATTTTTTGTCGATAATATCATTGACGCTAAGAACATGTCCATTAATATGGAAGAAGTTGTAGTTCATGAAGGCTCAACATTGATTGGAAAGACATTACGTCAAGCGGACATATCAAATCGGATTGGAATTATTATCCTGGCAATCAGAAGAGAAGAAGAGAGAATTATTTTTAATCCTAAAGCTGCCGAAATCATTAGTGAAGATGATAAGTTAATTGTAGTTGGTTCCAAAGAACAGATTGCTAAACTAATTGCTTTAGCTCTTGATGAGGAATAGTTTATTGATAATCTAAATAGAATTAAGAAAGTATTTTTATGAAAAAAGGTGTTGAAGATTTTAAAAACCTCTTAAACAAGCATTTTTTAAAGAATCAAACTTCAAAATTATCTTTCGGAATCAGAGTAGGCGAAGAGATAGATATCTATAATCTAAATCTTGATAATGATTCCGAAAGTTTTTTGTATGGTTTGGGGTCAGTGAGTAAAACTATTCTTTCAACCTATATCGCATATATGGTGAGAGCAGGTAAAATTGATCTTGAAAAAAAAGTTGATGAGTACTTATCATTAAATTCAAGGATTTCTTATCCAAAGATAATTGACTTATTAACTCATACATCTGGTTACCACGCTTTCATTCCTTTGGCTAGTTCTTTAAGGGTCTTAACTACCAAGGGTTTTAATAAGCGTAATATCTATCATGATTTAGATAAAGAATGGTTCTTAAAAACCTTAAATAAAATTAAACCTTTTAAGAAGTATAAATATCGATATTCAGGCTTTAATTATGCAATTATCGCTGAAGTTATTGAAGCGATAGAAAAAAGACCATATAAAGAAGTTATCAATGATTTTCTTAAAAATGAAGTTAAAATTTCCAATACTTTTTATGGTGATTTTCAAACTACAATAAAAGATCCTTATTCCTGGAATTTGGAGGATGATAATCCGTTTTTAGCTTCTGGTGGAATGTTTTCAACTGTTTCCGATATGATTAAGTTTTTGGATTATCAAATTGTTAATAAAGACTATTTAGCGATAGCACATAAGAAGTATTACCGAACTAACATTAACAAACAAGTATGTACTAGTTTTTCTTGGAATGCTTATCAAAACGGACAGTTCTATTGGCATATTGGGGGACAGGGTTACTACCGGAGTTATGTCCTGTTTGATTTAAAAAAAGATATCTCAATAACGGTATTATCAACTGTAGATATTGACCTTCATCATGTCAATCGAATTGGAAGTTGTTTGTATCACAACCTAAAAAAGAACAATATGCAAGTAAGAGAATTTTTAAAAGAATATAGCAATGAATATTAAATACAGGAGAGAAAATAGATGAGTGATAAATTTACTGCTGTTGAACAAGCAGCCATTAACAAAGCTTTTGAAGAGAAACACTTAAATGATTTTTTGGTTAAAACTAATAAGTATAGGGCTTTAAACAAGTTTGCTAAACCAAACCAAATCGTTTTTGCTGGAGATTCAATTACAGAAGGATATCCTATCCAGGAGTTAATCGATAATGAAATAGCAATCTATAATCGGGGGATTAGCGCTATTAGATCCGATTATCTATTGAAAAATATTGATACATTGATTATTGATTTAAATCCGGATAAAGTTTTTATTTTAATTGGAACTAATGATTTAGCTTATGGAAAGTCTCCAGAAAGAATTTTTTCCAATATCAAAGAGATTTGTTTAAAAACAGAAGAAAGAATTCCTGAAGTTAAAATCTACATATTATCAATCTATCCAGTTAATGAAGGTAAAAGATACAAAATGGCTGTTGGTTTACGAACAAACAGAGAAATTATAAAGATTAACAATAAACTAAGAGATTTCTCAAAAACTGCTCAAAACAGAGAATACCTTAACCTTTATGATAGTTTAACATTAAAAAACCAATTGAATCCTAAGTATTCTTATGACGGATTACACCTTACAGTTGCAGGATATCTTAAAGTAACTAAAACACTAAAAGCTTATTTAAAATAAAGAAGTTTCTTAGCTAAAGTTTTATACTAAATCTAATAGTGTTATAATGAGCATAGTAAGGATAAATAAACGGAGTATAATCGTATGGGGATAAAAATCCACTCTATCGAAATTGAATCAGCTGTAAAAAGAAAAGCCTATTTATTGGAATCAGAAGATTCCAAAATTTTAATTGATCCCGGCGCAAAACATCATTTTGATAGCTTGCTTAACGGATTAAAACCCCTGGTTGATATTTCTAATATCGACTATATTTTGTTGCAATCTAATGATTTTTTAAATATTTCAGCGATTGATTTACTGATAGAATCAGGGTTTAAAGGTATGCTTATAGCTAATGAATCGGGAATGAAATATTTAAAATCATCCAGTTTTAATAATATTAAAACTATTCCTGAACTTGATTATCAGCTTATACTGAACGATGAGTTTTATACCTACGCCATTTTTACCTTTTCCTGAGTGTTTTGCAACTTATTTAAAAACTGAAAAAATTTTATTTTCTGGACATCTTTTCTCTCAAAATATTGAGATTGAAGATTTAGTTAAATCAATAAACGGCTTCCATGAGACAATAATGCCGAGTGTAGAATTTGTTAGACATTCTATGCAGCGAATAAGAAAATTAAATATTGAAAGAATTATGCCGAGATTAGGGGTTTCTTTCTTGCGAAATGAAGAAATTTTTAAGGCAGTAATTAAATATGACTTTTATAATACCAAGCAAGTAGTAGAAAAGAAAAACGCTAAAAATGTTTCCTATAATTACGAGGCTATTTGTAATCATATGATAAGGTGGCTATCTTCACGATATGATAACGCAGAAATTATTGAAGTTTTTGAAAATAGCAGAATTTCATTAGTTCAATATGCGAATTTGGAAATTGAAAATACAGATCTAAGTGGATATAAACTTTGGAACTACTTTTTTGAACAAGTTTACAAAATTAAAGGCATAATTTGGTTAACAATTTTAGAGCCTTTAGTGAGGAAATATAATCAGTTATATAATATTAATTTACCGGCAATATACCGCAGTAAGATATTCAGCCAACAAAAAGAGATAGTTACTTTAAATACCGATAATACCAAATTAGAAGAAAAAATCTCGAATCTCCAAGAGAAAATATCAACAACTACAGATAAGCTTTTACGTTGTCCTTTAACTAATCTATATAATCAGAGATTTATGACGGAACATTTGTTGGAAAACATCAGCAAACCGCTTGATCAAGGTAAATTGAGAGCTTTGATGGCTATTCAAATAGATGATTTATTGGAGATTAACCAAAAGTATGGAAAAATCAAAGGCGACGAAACAATTAAAAATCTAGTTTTTGTTATTAACCGGCTAAAAAAGACTGATACAATGCTTTTTAAACAAAATTGACCTGGGGTTTTCGCTTATATTCATGAAATAAATAAAGAAGAACTATGGAAAAAAACTATAGCTATCAGTAACGCGATAAAAGAATCAGATGTTTTCATTGAACCGATAACAGTATCAATTGGAATAGTTTTGACCTCAGAATTAAATCAAGAATATGGTTTAGAATCAAAGGTTTCTCAGTTTGTTGAAATGACCTTAATGCGTCTTGAAAAAGCCAAAGGCAAAGGTAAAGATCAAATAGTTTCTCATAAGAACGATGTTTTTGATTTTACCGAAGGCATCATTCTCTTAGTTGATGAAGACGAGACTTACCAAAATTTAATGGTAAAAATATTTGATCGGATTAATTATAAATGTATTATTGCTAAAGATATTTCAAAACTGAATATCGGGGAAATATTACAAGGGTTTGTTATTAATGTAAACATATATTTAATCTATTATTTTGTAACTATAAATATCATCTATCTGATATTATTAGTTTTAGCTTTAAAGGGATCAAGAGAACAAGTTGAATTGGCCAAAACTAAGAAGTATTCATTGCTATTTTCTGATAGTTTACTTCCGGGTATTTCGATTATCGCTCCGGCATATAATGAAGAAATAAGTATTATCGATAGTGTCACTTCACTTTTAAATCTAAAATATCCTAATTACGAAGTAATTGTTGTTAATGATGGTTCAAAGGATGAGACTCTGAATAAGTTAATTGAACATTTTGAGTTAGAAAGGAAACATTTTTCTTATAATGATTCTTTAGCTACTAAAAAGGTTAGAGGAATCTATATCTGCAAAAATATTCCCAATTTAGTTGTCGTTGATAAGAATAACGGTGGTAAAGCTGATGCACTTAATGTTGGGATTAATGTTAGTGCTAAACCATTTGTCTGTGGGATTGACGCTGATAGTATATTGGAAAGTGATTCTTTGTTAAAACTAGCTTCAGCGATGTTAGATGATACTACACCCCATTTAGCAATGGGTGGAAACATCTATCCAGCTAATGGTTTTACTTTTAATCGGGGACAGGTCGAGACTTATGGAATTCCAAAAGAAATCCTTTGCCGCTTGCAAACAATTGAATATTTACGAGCATTTACTAGCGGTAGGATTGGTTGGAGTAAACTCAGAAGTTTGATGATTATCAGTGGTGCTTTTGGTTTGTTTCATAAAGATACACTGATAAGAATTGGCGGTTATTTGACTATTAGTGGTAGTTTGAAAAAGGATACTGTCGGTGAGGATGTGGAACTGGTTGTAAGACTTACAAGAGATGCTCTTGAAAGAAAAGAACCGCTTAGGGTTGTATACATTTACAATGCATATTGCTATACTGAACTACCCAGTGATTTAAAGACCTTATCTAAACAAAGAAATAGATGGCAAAGAGGTTTAATTGATATCTTGTCTTATCACCGGAAACTAGCATTAAAGCCAAAATTTAAACAAATTGGATTTATCGGTTATCCCTACTTTTTTATTTTTGAATTCTTAGGACCATTTTTTGAAATGTTCGGATATTTGATGTTGATTGTTGCTCTGGCTTTAAATCTATTGAACTTAGAAATAATTTTAGCAATTTTTACTGCTTCTATTGGTTTTGGAATTGTAATTTCTTTATTTTCACTCCTGATGAGTGAAAGAGAAATAAAATTAATGAGTGCAAAGGAAACTTTTATTCTTTTATTATATGCTTTCATCGAAAACTTCGGTTACCGGCAATTTATCAGTTTGCACCGGGTTTTTTCTAGTTTCTCTGCCCTTAAAGAAAGTGGTCAATGGGGAGTTCAAAAGCGAAAAGGTTTTAAAAAGTAAAGTTGATTATTTTTAAAAATACAATTAAAGAGGAAGTGTCTATATGTTTAAAAAAATTTTGCTAGTTTTATGTTTGTTCTTTATATCATTTAGTTTCAGCTATCAAATTAAAGCTGACATGGGTCCTAAGCCAACAACTACTGTTGAAGTAGTTGGTTTATTAGAACCCTATTATTTTGATTTGCTTTATGAAGTTGATTCAAGTAGTGTAGCAACCCACGATGAAGTAACTTTCAATGAACAACTAGAATATGATTATTATGATCTTGATTACCCCGATACATTGAATGGTTACCAGGATGAAGATGGTTTTGCTTCATATACCTTATATCGCACCAGTCCTCATTCCATTGCTCAGGTCGAAGAGAATAAATTCGTCTGTGGTTATTTTTCACCACCAAGAACTTTCAAGATTGTTTTGATTCTCGATAATGATGAAATAATCGTTTCTAAGATTTTACAAAAGAGTTTGTTTCACTCAAAATTTGTTTTTGACTTAAGTGATTTTTCTAAAACTTCAGCGGATTCAAAAGTTATCGATGGAATAACTGTTTATGAAGTTAGCGATGGTCTAACTCAATCGATCCCTTGGGAAAAAGCAATTATAAGTTTTATAACGACAGTTACTTTAACTATAATAATCGAGTTAATTATTCTTTTCTTATTTATGTATCGCAAGCAGGATTCATTTATTTTAGTATTGAAAATCAACCTTTTTTCTCAAGGATTACTGTATTTGGCGATGATATTAAGTTATTTATCAAGCGACTTTTTTGGTTATCTTGGGGCTTTAATAATTGGCGAATTGATTGTCTTTGTGTTTGAAATTTATATGGTAGGTAGGTTCTTAAAAGAAAAAAGCAAGTCTAAAGCTTGTACTTATGCCTTGATAGCTAATTTAATAAGTCTATTAAGCGGAGTGTTATTCTTCAGTATATTTTTACCATTTTAATAAACTTTATCAATAAAAAACCATCACTCATATATAAAGGTGTGATGGTTTTTTTAATATTATGATTATACTAATTGGTAAAAGTTGTATTCGATATTACCCATTGATGCAATTTAATGTTTAGCCAGAAACCATAGATTCCTATTGTTATAATTGTCAGTAGAAACCATTTGATGTATTGACCGAATAATCCCATGGCTGTACCCTTAAAAACTAATTGTTTACCGTCGATATAAGTATGCTTTGCATACCATCTTTGGGTATAACATACTGCCCAAGGGATTCCCAATCCTAAAGTGATTATTGCCAGAAAAACTGATAACAGTCTAATACCAATTAAACCTAATAAACCACCTGTAAATTTTGATTCTTGCATTAGTTAATTTTCTCCTTTAAATTAGATTTTGTTATATTATATCAAGTTATCATAATGAATAGTAAAAATATTGAAAAATATATTAAAAAACAATATTTTTTTCGTTAAGTACTTTCTATAAGAAATCACAAAAAACTCAAGTTAAATTGTTTGTGTTTATCGAAGATGTTTGCTATAATTTTATTAACCGACCGAACGGTCGGTCGAGAAAGAGAAGGTATATGCTTATGAGTAAATATAGTGTTAAAAGACCGATAACGGTTTTAATGGGAGTGTTGATAATAATTGTCTTGGGAATATATTCAGTAACGAAACTTCCCCTTTCGCTATTTCCAGATATCAATTTGCCCTATATAGTAACTTTAACGACTTATCCAGGCGAAAGTCCTGAGACAGTTGAAAGAGAAGTGACTGAAAGAATTGAGTCTTCTGTCGCGACAATCGGAAACTTTGAAGAAGTTCAATCGATGAGTTATGAAAATTTTGCTGTATCAATTATTACTTTTGCTGACAGCACAAATATGGATACAGTAGTTATTGAATTACGCGAGAATTTAAATAATATTGATTTTGATGAGGGAGTTGGTCTGACCAGGATTTTAAGGATATCTCCGGATATGTTACCGGTAATGTCGATTACTATCTCTCAGACTTATGATGAAGATCTATCTGATGAAGAAATCCTAATCAGAAACACCCAATGGATTAATTCGGAAATTATTACTGAATTAAATAGTATTCCTGGTATTGCTGATGTAAGTATATCAGGATCAGCTGATGTCGTTTTACAAATAAATCTAGACTCTGACTTACTTACAACTTATGGATTGAATGAAGCTTCTGTATTGGAAACTATTGAAAGACAAAATGTTGGAGGGTTAGTAGGTGTAGCTTTAGATAACGGTGAGTTACGTATGCTATATCTTGGAGACAAACCTCATACTTTAGAT
>JBAYQC010000046.1:0-11174 GCA_041677365.1 Candidatus Izemoplasmatales bacterium
ATCTTCAACAAGTATATTAAAATAATTTTGAATAAAAACACCTCAAATAATGAGGAGTAATTAATCAAAAAATGTTAAAGTTGTGATAATACTATTATCATAAAATAAATAAAAACAAATATTGCAATCGCTCCACTAATAATTACATTAATCAAAGCTCCTTTACCTGCAGCTTTTGCTGATAAAGGTCTCTCGTCTTTCCATAGAAAATATATAATTAATCCTGCAAGTGGAACAAAAAAACCTAAAACTAACCATCCAGTAGTTCCAGAATCATCCTCTGGTAGTAGTGTTTTTGTGGGTCTTAACATTCTTCCGCATTTAAGACAGATATCTTGATTCTCATTTACTTCTGAACCGCAATTTGTACAGTATGGCATGTTTTCCTCCAAAAATTTAAGTAATAACTGAGTGGATAAAAAAACTTAATTTTGTCATTAAATAAAAGAATCCACTATATGATGCAATAACCACCGGAGCGAACATCACTCCTGTAAAAAATCTTTTAATATTGCTGCTAGTATAATTAGTTTTATACTGTAAGACACCATCTAGCACTAATAGAATTCCAAAAAGCAAAAACCACCATTTGAAATTCGTAGAGACTAGGAGTAACAATAAAATTCCAACGAATATTCCTGTACATCGTGAACATAAAACAAAAGGTTTCTTACAGAAAACAAAACTCCTGTCTATTCTTTGGTGACAGCCAAAGAACAAAGAAAGATAAGGCTTCTTAAAAAGATAATAGAAGCTTAGATATAATAATGTGATAACCGATAAAACAATATTCCCATAAAAAACAAATTCAAGAAAATTATCTACTTTTCGATATTGATAAACAAAAAAAATAGCTGGAGCTAAAAATATAGTTAAATACAAAAAAAATATGTCATATTTTTTTAGCTTGATTGATTTGTGACAGATGCATTTATTATCATAGTATCTACCACATTCAATACAATAGGGCATTATATATTATTACCCAAAAATAACAGGAATCATCCAAATTTGCGATATTATACCAATGGCAAATCCAATAATAGCTCCTACCCCTGCAGCTTTAGCATCTCTTGGACGCTCTTGTTTCCATATTAAGTAAAGAATTAATCCTACGATTGGTACACAAAACCCTAATAAAGACCACCCGAAATTCCCAGTGTCACTAGCTTGATTTGCTTGAGAGCTAACGTTATTTTCATTTACAAGTTTTCCACAATTAAGACAGATGTCTTGATTTGGTTGAATCTCACTTCCACAATGTTTGCAATATGGCATTTTTCATCCTCCAAAAATATATAGTATTTGCTATAATTATACAACAATCGAAATATTAAATAAAGTGAATATTCACTATTGAACATAAAAAAACCATAGAAAATTATCTCTACGGTTTTTTTGGTTTTTGATATTATGGTTTATTAATTTGATTCTTTGCTTCTTGAACTCTATTTTGATTTCTTGTCAGATATCCTTCATGAATTTCATTATAATTTTGTTGATATATTGTTTTTTAACCACTTACATCAGGCTGAGTCTTAGTACCTTGTTCGACTGCATCTCGATGTTGTTCAACTTTTTGTTTTAATGCATTTACCATTCCATTTTTTATTTGCTCAGCATCGGCCTCTCTTTGGTTTCGGTATTGTGATAAATACTGACCATATTCAAGATCTAATTCTGCGATTATTTCTGACGCTTTCATTTCCAATACTTCTTCAATTACTAAGGCCTCATCAGTAGCTAAGTATGTCATAACTAGTTGAGCAAATCCATAAGTGATTGAATAGGTTTCTGCAAAGTTTAAAACCTCTTCATCAAAATCATGTTGATTTAAAGCAATTCCACCGATTGCATTTTCAGAAAAGAAATTCTGAACTTTTGTTTGAAGTTGATTTCTAAATTGATTTTCTAAATCTTGAGTCTCTCCGCTATTTTGAATCATAACTGCATTATCGGTTCTTTCAACATCAATATAACCACTATCAAGAAGCATTATTCAAGTATAATTGTAATGCTTCTTGATAGTGTAAACCTTACATTTCTAGACCTGCAGCAACAATTTCTGCTGCTTCATTTCTCATTCTATAGCTAAGAATATAACCATCCTTATCAGCTATAAAATCAATTCCTGGATTGATATCAACTGAGAAAAACATTGGTGCTATGTTTACAGTCTTATCTTTAGCTTGTTGTAAACGTTCTTGATTTCTTGTTTGGTACGCACTCTTCATAGATTCAAAATTTGATTGATACATTGTCTTTAAACCAGAGATGTCTGGTTGTGATTTAGTACCTTGTTCAACTGAATTACGGTGAGCTTGCACTTGAGATCTTAAAGCTTCAACCAGTTCATCCTTAATTGCTTGTGCAGAGTTTTCAATCTGGTTAGTATATCTTGAGCGATACTGATTTGCATTCTCAATAAGCTCATCCATAATTTCTTTAGGTGTCATTTCTAATACATCTTCTTCAATTGCATCAGGGTTAATTTCAAGATAATTTAATACCATTTTAGCAAACCCATAAGATACATCATTAGTTTGAGCATATTCTTTAGTCTCGGTGTTAACTTCACCAAAGTTCATTACCACAGCTCCGATAGCATTTTCCTGTAAAAAGTTTTGTAGATGAGTTTGAACTTGATTCATAAAACTTAAGTTTTCTTCATCATTCTTACCACCAGTTTGAATCATAACTGCTCCATCATCCCTAGTTACATCAAGATAACCAGTGTCAATAGCGGCATTCAGATACAATTGCAAAGCTTCTTCATAATTTTTGCCTATTAAGTCTAGTCCCGCAGCCACAACTTCCGCTTCTTCGTTTCTGAATTGATAAGTAGTCACTTTTTCATCTTTATCAATTACAAAATCTACTGCTGGATTTATCTCTAATGATAAATATGAATAATCTGAATACTCATCCTCATTTAAATTACATGCCATAAGTGAAAATCCTGTAAAAATTAATGCTAATATTAAGAGAACTTTTTTCATAATAATACCTCCTTTTCTCTTTTCATTAATATATACGTGTGAAAATAAATTTTTATTGGTTATATATTGTTTTGTGCTATACTAAAAGCGAAAAGAGGGATAATATGCGAGTAGCAATTTATGGTTCAGGAGCTCTGGGGACAGTTTTAGGTGCTTATATTTGAAGGTCTGGTTATACAATAGATTTAATTACAAGGAATAGTGATCATGTGATTGCTTTGAACAATGATGGGGCCAAAATAATAGGAGATAAAAGTTTTACTCAAATAGTTAAAGCAATCAGAAGCGATAATATCAAAGGTAAATATGATATTATTTTGTTAATGACGAAACAAAAGGACAATGAAAGCGTCATTAAAGGTTTACTTCCTTATATAAAGCCAAACTCAATCCTTTGTACTTGTCAAAACGGTTTGCCCGAAGAAGATATTGCAAAAATAATCGGAAACAATCGAACTTGTGGTTGTGTCATTAGCTGGGGTGCATCCTATATAAGTCCAGGTATTGTAAGAATCACCTCTAAGCAAAAACCAAAAAACTTAGCTTTTAATATTGGAAAGTTTGGTGATGTAGATTCCGATAAATATGAATTTCTAATTCATATGCTCGAATCAATGGGTGTTGTAAAAGTTGAAGAGAATCTTTTAGGAGTCAGATGGTCTAAACTTTTAATTAATAGTGCTTTTAGCGGTTTATCCGTAATTACTGGCAGTACTTTTGGAGATATATCCCAAAATAAAATTAGTAGAAAAATCGCATTAAAGATTATTAAAGAAGGCATTGATGTCGCTAAGGCTAATAATATTAAAATTGAGCCAATCCAAGGAAAAAATATCGGTAAGTTATTTGGCATAAAAGGGAAAATGGGTGAGTGGTTTTCGATGATATTATTAAAGTTTTCAATGAATAATCATAAGAATATTAAATCAGGAATGTTAAGAACTATCGAGAATAATCAAAAAACTGATATTGATAAGATTAATGGAGTAATATCAAAATATGGAAGATTATCTAATACACCTACTCCTATTAACGATAAAATAATTGAATTAGTAAAAAATATTGAAATGAATGAATATAAGATAGGATGGAGTAATTTATTGCATTTTTAAATCGTAAAAATCATAAAAAAACATGAGGTAAGAAACCCCTGAAACCTTATTGTTTATTATGTTTTTTTATTTTTTAATTATCACTTTAATTAAATTTTTATTGTGCTATAATAAAACTGTTTATAAGATAATAATTATTAAAGGAGAATTAACTATGCAAGATATTTATCAAAGTTTAAACAGTGACGAAAACATTGATGAACTGGCCAAAGAACTAGTTCATATACCTGGAGAAGAACTTGCTAAATTCCTTGATTCTTTGGAGATTAATCTACCTAGATCCCTTCGTTTTGGCGCTTTGCAAAAAGTGCTTTTTCCAATACTAGAAAAAGAATACAATGATTTACTAAATAATGAAAGCAGCGCTGAAGGACCGGAGCGACTCGAAGAATCAAGAAGACAAACTCGACTCGGATGGTTGGATACTTTTTCAGAAACGCAGTATGAAAATGAGCTCTTTAGATTTAATAACCGAGAAATCGATAGAGCATATTTTGAAGAAATGTGGAAACGAATAATTAAGTATCTCATTAAAGAATCCGTACCAAAGAATTTTATAGCTGATTTTTTAGAAAAGCGAATTAGCAAATATCAAAGTCAAGCCCCTGCAAAATTATTTAATAAAGCTTTAGATTCCTTTATTTGCGATGAGGAAGGTAATTTTGACGGATTATTAATTGAACAGTTCAAGAAACGTGTCTTGGTAAGTGCTACTATCACCGAATTAAAACAAATTGGGGCTAAATACGGAGTTAAAGTACCTACAAGACTTACCAAAATCCAAGTTCTTGATATAATAATCAAAGAACTAAAGGATAGAGAAGAGTATATTCCTGAAGTCCATTCTGAACTAAATGATTTTAATTTGAAAGAACTTGAAGAATTCGCAAGATTAAATAATATCATCGCCTTTGCATATATTAACAAAGACCAAATGATTGATATTATGTTAGACGAGTACTTTGAAACTGAACATAAAATAGTCCACTACAACAAAGCTGAAGATATCAGTCAAGATATTGAAGCTGAGCCAGTGATCATGCCTGAGGTTATAGAAGAGACTGTTGATGAAAGCATAACTGTTGAAGAAAATAGTGTTGAAGAGCCAAAAGAGATAGCTAAAGAGGAAGTCCTTCAAGATATTACTGAGGAAGTTGAACCACTAGAAAAAGAAGAACCTATTGAAGTCGCTCCTACCGATCAAGAAGTTGTTCAAGAAGTAACCAATGAACAAAAGACTTCTCAAACACCTGTAAACCTTAGTGATGAAAGTTTTGAAGATCTTAAACAAGAAATTATTACTCTCCAACAGATGGTTAGAGAGTTGAGTAAAGATATTGATGATTTAAAAGAAGATAATGAGATTGATTTACAAGAGTTTGATAAAGTTAAGAAGAGATTATTTCCAAGGTGGTTTAAAACCATTATTCTTATCGGCTTCTTTATTTCCTTGTTCTTAATAATCTTTATACCTTTAGCACATTATTATCGTAACGTAATTATTGTTAAACAGATAGCTGATTTATTAGATAAAGTTCCTTTCTTTGGTGATAGAAGCTTATTAGAATTTATTATCGATTTCTTTAGAGGTTTAATTAATTAAATTTCTTTTAAAAAAAATACCAGGTAATTCCTAAAATAGGAATACCTGGTTTTTTTATTTTACCGCAATACAATCAATTTCGACTAAAGCATTAAGTGGTAACTTACTTACTTCTACTGTTACTCTTGCTGGCTTATGCTCTCCAAAGAACTCTTGATATACTTGATTCATCTCTTTAAAATTATTCATGTCGCTTAAAAACACTCCGCATTTAACAATTTTTTCAATGTCAAGCCCAGCTTCCAATACAATGTTTCTAATGTTTTCTAAAACTTGTACTGTTTGTTCTTTAATCGTTTTAGCCTCTACAGTCATTGTTCTTGGATTAAGTGGTGTTTGACCGGAAACATATAGAGTATCATTAACTAAAATAGCTTGAGAGTATGGGCCAATTGCTTCTGGTGCCTCTTTTGTTGAAATTATATTCATTTAATAAATCCTCACTTTCTTATTTATATATGTTTATATCATATCATAAAACAAATGTATCTAAAACTCAACTCGTAAATTCAAATATAAAAAAAATAAATTTAGCTATTGACTTTTTATACTATGCATTGTATAGTAATATGCATAGGGAGGTATCATATGGATATTCAGCTAAAAAAAGGATTACTTGATTTAATGGTTTTAGCTTCAATTAAATATGAAGATTCATATGGATACAAAATTATCCAAGACATGTCACAAATTATTGATATTAGTGAATCGACATTATATCCAATACTCAAAAGACTAGAAAAACAAAAGCTAGTCAACACCTATAATACAACTCATAACTCTCGAATTAGAAAATACTATCAAATTAATCCTAGTGGTTTAGAAAAATTAAAACAATCAATTGATGATTTCGATGAAATCAAAAAAATGTATATGTATATAAAGAGGTAGAAAAATGAATAGAAAAACTTTTATTAACGAACTAAAAAAAGAATTAAGATATTATAAGAAAATTAATGCTGAAGAGGTAATTTATTACTATGATGAGATGATTCAAGATGCAGTTGATGAGGGAGAAGACGAGAGTTTATTTATTAAGAATCTCGGTTCTACTGAAACAATCTTGGCGAACATAATTGGCGATGAAGGGTTTTTAAAAGATGTCAAGGAGTCTAACAGTAATTCTTTGAAAAACATCGTCAACAATACGGTAAAGGTAATAAGTTTAATTGCCTACTACTTTTCTCTAGTTATTATGGCTATAGTCTACGCATCAATTTTTATTTCTGGAATTAGTTTGATTGCGCAGTCAGGAATTTATTTTTTCTTTGATAATCCTAATTCAATGGATCAATGGGTTTTAATCGGATTAATGATTATGGGTTTAGGTATAGCACTAATTGGTTTTGCACTTATTAAAAGCTTATCAAAGACATATAATTCAATCAGATTATTTATAATCAGAAAAACCAAACAGATTTACCGTAAAAAGGAGAATAGACAATGAATAAATTAATAAGATTTGGCTCAGCCTTTTTGCTGATTGGCCTAGCCTTAGTTCTAGTCGTTTCAACAACAACAAACGCAAATATTTTTGTTCTTGATGATGAAAACTTCACTTTAAATGAAGAAGATTATAGTAAAGATGACTTTGATTCATTTTATTTTGATCTGGATAACCGCTCTGTCTATATAGAAGAAAGTGAAGATGACCAAATTCATCTTAAATACTACACGCATGAGAAAGACTTAGTAGATTATGAAGACACAGAAAATGAAGTAAATCTTACAATCACAAGAAAATGGTATTATAATATTTTTTCATTTAATGTTTTCTCAGATAAAGACTACTATAAAGTATACTTATCCTTACCTGCTGATTTAGTCATAGATATGTTGGAAGTGTCTACATCAAACGGAAGAGTTGAAAGTGATGTTGATAATGTTTTTTCAACCGTTCGTTTAATAAGTTCTAACGGAAGGATGGATATAGCAAATCTGTCTGCTAATAATATCCTAGTATCCACTTCAAACGGAGATATTGATTTAAATGATGTTTTGGTCAGTGGTTCAGCAGACTTAGATACTTCTAATGGGGATATTTTAATTAACAACTTGGCAGCTAACGAAATTGATGCAGATACTTCTAATGGGAGAATTGATGCTCAAGATATCACTTCCGAGAATATTGCTTTTGATTCTTCTAATGGTAGAGTTTACCTTCTTGTTTTGGGCAAAAAAGAAGATTATCGCGTAACTCTCTCTACTTCTAATGGGAGCGAAATTTATGACGGAATAAAAGTAGATTCAGGTACAATTAACTCCTCAGGTAGCAAGACCATCTCATTGGATTCTTCTAATGGTGATGTTGAAGTAAGTTTTACAGATTAACAAGATCTTTTAAATAATCTTTGTTTAAATTGTTCTTTAGATATAAAGGTGCCGGTTCATGAACCGACACCTTTTTTTACAAGTTGCCAAGAAATAAACCTAAACATCTAATAAGAAAAAAAGATACCCGGATTTTAATCCTAGTATCTATTTTAAAACATCGTTATTATTCTTTGGCCTTTTTTGCTTTTAAGTTATCGAAGTAAAAAATTGCTAAAGCAATTAACACACCATAAACAATTCCTGCGATAAACCCAACTACATCTTGGAAGTCTGTTGCTGAGTAAAATCCAAATGAAACCATAGTTCCAAAAACCGCTCCATGAAAAATTCTTAGTTTTAATGTGTTTTTAGAAATTAAACCGACAACTAGACCGATTAAAACTCGATTATACCAAAACGATAGTAAGTAAACAGTTCCCAATGGCTCTGAACTTCTTAGATTTGCTCCTAAAATACAAATTACACCCAAAATAGCACCACTAATAATACCAACTAAAACTCTGTTATGCATTACAAGTCACTCCTTTTTTATTTAACTTACTCTTTTCTTGTTATGTTATTCCTTAATTCATAATATACTTCAAATTGATTTTTTTGTAAGCAGTATTTAAATAATCCTTAAATTTGTTTGTTGCTATTATTTATATTATAACGTTCGATGATAAAAACAAAAAGTGAAACAAGTGTTGAAATTAGTATGAGAATAGTCAAAATAACAAAAATCATACCCGTTTCATTCATGCAACCCTCAATTCCATAACAAGGATCTTTATAAAAATATTTTATATATGCATTAAGATATGACCAAATACTAAAAACTCCTAATAATCCTGTTGTGATTAATATGAAGTATTTCTTTTTCAAGATAAAATAAACCCATAGAGTTATTTGAATTATTGCAATCAGACCAAAGAACCGATGCATACAAACACCTCGCTAAATAATTATAATTATCCATAGATAATACATACTTTTCAAAATTATCTATAATACTTTCGTATACACCAAATTCTCTATTTCTTGTTTTTTCAGATTCCATAATATAACAAACTTGGTAATACTTTATTAATTTTCCTTTTTTTGTTACAAAAGTCAATATCTTGATAATTGACTTATCTTTATATTTTAATAATTTATTTATATAATCATCTTTTCTTACCATATTACCACGTCTGCTTAGATTATAATCGAAATTAAAAGATATTTTAAGTATAATTTCGATTATATTAGAAATTATCCTTATATAACTTATTTTTGTTCGTTCGGTTGTGCCGTGATTTGTGTTCAATTTACCGAAATTCTATCCAAAATAAAAAAAGCTTCCTTAATTAAAGAAATATTATTAGCATAATAATCCCCTCATTTTCGGAAGCTATTTCAACATTTTATTCAGCCATATTTCTACAATTCTATTCTGCCATATATATTTGTATTTTCGATATTGGGTGCTGTAATATTTTTATGGCTTATTAGTTTATTTAAAGTCAGCAGGCGATAGTTTAGTAATTCGATTTTTAGTAAAAAAAAATAATTTTAAAAAAAGCGAAGTTCTAAAAATGAACTTCGCTAAATTTTGTGTAATGGTGGAACCAGAGGGATTTGAACAACCGACCCCCTGCACGTCAAGCATTTTCACACACGTTCTTTATTGCTCTATATTTAGCCGTTTTAATAATATTTCAAACTATTTTAACCCTTGTCTTGACCCTTGTTATATTATCTAATTAATATAAATAATAAGCTGCTAAACCATCATTTGTTTGATGATTTTATAGAATTTAAGAAATATATTCTTGTCCTTTATTTTACTATTGAAATTCTAAATAAGAAAAGACAAATAATAAGGTAAATACAGAATATCATTTTCCATCTTTATATTGTTAATACAAAAAACAATTGGATTGGCAACATCTTTTTCTTTTACTATTCTACTAAGAGAAGGATGTTTAAAAAAGTCAATACCTGATTTTGATTCAATGATTCTAATTTGTTTCCCAATTTGTAACACAAAATCTAATTCCATATTGGTCGGCTTTTTTCGATCATAATATCTTAATTTAATACCATTTTTAAAAAATGCAGATGCTAATGCATTTTCTATTATTGAGCCTTCATTTATCTCAATGTCTCCGTTTAAGACTTCGAACTGTATTCCTTCATATGACATCGAAGTCAATAATCCTGTATCGAACATATATATTTTAAAGAGATTCCTTTTTTCATTTAGTGTCAGCGGTAATTCTATTGATGATATATTGAATGATGGGATCGCTATTGACGCATCTATCAACCACATTATAGAATCCTCATATGTTCTCATTTTAGGTTCTTTAGAAAGCATTGACAAAAAGTATCTTTTATTTTTTTTGTTTAATTGTTCTGGTATTGAGTCAAATACTTCTTGCACTTTTAACTTTTCTTTCCCTGAATATTTTTTGACATCTTCTCGGTAACTATTTATAATATCTTTTTGCTCACGCAAAACTTCACTTATGTTAGAAGTTTTAATGAATGCACTAACAACAGAAGGCATACCTCCCACAATAATATACTCTCGAAAATATCTCATTATAGCTTTATGAATAGCGCTTGGTATAGTTTTTTGATTTACAAAATGCTTTTTTAATAGGTTAATAACTTCCTCATTCACATTTTTAGCCCATAAAAATTCTTCAAAATCCAAAGGATGCATATAATGTTGCTCTTCGAATCCAACAGGATAGCTACTTACATCATTATGATTAATACCCAACAAAGATCCTGATTCAATATAATCAAATCTTCCATCTTGTACTAAGAATTTGATTGCAGTTCGAGCTTTTGGGCAAGATTGGATTTCATCAAAAAAAATAAGACTTTCCTTTTCTATAAAAGGTCCCAAACCCAAAGCTGACATATTAATAATAATCGAATCTGCGTCTAGAGATTCAGCGAATATTTCTTTATACTCTGGATTTTTTTCGAAATTTAGTTCAATAAAGGATTTATAGTTAGCTTTTCCAAATATTTGTATGCTAGTACTTTTACCGACTTGCCTAGCACCTTTAATTAATAATGCTTTCTTGTTATCTCTATTCTTCCATTGCATAAGCACAGAATCAATTTTTCTCTTTAACATTTTCTACC
>JBAYQC010000047.1:0-11136 GCA_041677365.1 Candidatus Izemoplasmatales bacterium
AGAATTATAGAAGGACCAAAAGTTATCACATATCAAACTTATCTAAATGATAAAGGAATAATGAACATATTGGAGAGTAGACTAGATTAACAACACTCTTCACCAAACGTCAGTTTTTTTAAAGCTTTAGTCTCTTGAAAATCTTAGTTTATTGTACTAAAATATATGTTGAGGAGTGAGAATATTTATGGAATATACTGTCAATGATTTTCCAACGAGATATTTTGCGGGAATCGAGCTTATTGGTGGTTTAAAAGTTAATACTGATGATTATGATAAAATCCCTGGTTTGTGGGATGATTTTCGAACTGTTTATGTAAAAGATATCCCTAACAAGACTATGCCACTTAAATATATCGGTTTGGAAATGTATCGGTTTGATTTTTTAGAGTCAAAAACCATGGATTACTTTGCTTTGGTAGAGATTGAAAAACTTTTTGAAATTGATGATGATGAAGTAGTCACTAAAAAATTGCCTAAAGGACGATATATAAGTTTTTCTATTGATGGATCAAAACTTAAAGACGAAGTCGAAAAAGTCTATAAATATATCGAAGATGAACAGATTAATATCCATCTAGGATTTGATGTTAAAGAGTATTTTTTTGCTGATGAAGATAACGAACATATGTTACTAAGTTTTAAATTAGAAGATTAATTTCGAGTGGCTTTTAAAGCCACTTTCTTTTGCAAAAAATCTCAAAAAAGTTCATTCATTGTTTAATAATTATGTTATAATATTTTTAGTGTAAGCGTTTTTAAAAAGGAGAACATATAAAAGAAAATGATCGATCTAACAAATTTAAAGAGCTTAGAAATGATGGCGGTTGTTAAAGACAAGCCAGAAAAAGGATTTTCTATTGTAAAAAAGACAATATCAACTGAATTAAAACCTGGTGAGGTATTGATTAAAGTTAACAGCGTTAGTTTTTGTGGAACTGACTCCCATATCTATAATTGGGACAAGTGGGCTCAAAATCGTCTTAAATTACCTTTAACAGTAGGTCATGAATTTACTGGAGAAGTCATAAAAATCGCCAATGATGTAACAAGAGTAAAACTTGGCGATACTGTCAGTGCAGAAACTCATATCATCTGTAATGAATGTGAGTTTTGTTTAAGGGGTGAAGGACATATCTGTGAAAACACAAAAATCATCGGAGTTGATACCGACGGTTGTTTTGCAGATTATGTTAAAGTTCCTGCACAGAATTGTTTTGTTAGCGATAATCTTGATAACAAATTACAGCTTTCAGTTCAAGAACCCTTAGGTAATGCCGTTCACACAGTTTGTCATTTTGATGTATTAGATAAGTCAGTGGTGATTCTCGGCTGTGGTCCGATTGGATTAATGGGTGTTGATGTAGCTAAAGCTTGTGGTGCGAAAACAGTTATTGCTATTGAAGTTAATGAATATCGGAGAAATTTAGCTAAAGATTTAGGTGCTGATTATGTTATCAATCCAATCGAAGAAGACACACATAAAAAAGTGATGGATATCACAAATAATAAAGGTGTTGATGTAATTTGTGAATTTTCTGGTAATAAAAATGCGATTGAGATGGCGTTTAAATATCTTAAACCAGGTGGGGGAATGTCAATGTTAGGACTTCCAAGCGAGAATATCTCGATTAATGTCAGCGATGACATTGTCTTTAAAGGAATTCACATCTACGGTGTGGTTGGTAGAAGGATTTATGAAACCTGGGAACAGGTTAAATATTTGTTAGATAATAATAAGTTACATTTAGATAAAGTCATTACACATCAATTTCCTTTAAGTAAAATCAATGAGGCTGCAGAAGTTATGAACAATAAGAACTGCGGTAAAATAATTTTAATCCCGGGAGAGTGAAATAAATGGAAAATAATTTAAAGTATTTAGAAGAACAAGTAGAACAACTTAAAACTGATGGAGTATACAGAAGATTACCGATAAATTACGGTCCTTGTGCTAATGTTATTGATTTGGATGAAAGAGAAGTGGTTAACCTTTCTTCCAATAATTATTTAGGCTTAGCTAATCATAAACGCGTTCAAAAAGCCGCAATAAAAGCAGTAAAAAAATATGGAGCGGGAACCGGAAGCGTTAGAACTATCGTCGGAAATATGAAAATTCTCGAAGAACTAGAGGATTTACTAGCTGAATTTAAACGCGAAGAAGCAGTAACTTGTTTTCAATCAGGTTTAAACTGTAATATCGGTGCTATTCAAGCAATTGTCAATAAGGGTGATTTAATTATCTCAGATGAATTAAACCATGCTTCTATCATCGATGGCGTTAGACTATCAAGGGCTGACAAAGCTGTGTTTAAACACTCTGACATGAAAGACCTTGAAAAGATACTTAAAGAAAAGCGTGGAGAATATAATACCGTTTTAATTATCACTGATGGTGTATTTTCAATGGACGGTGATTTAGCTAAATTACCTGAGATTGTTGAATTAGCTGAAAAATATAACTGTTTAACTTATGTTGATGACGCTCATGGAAGCGGTGTCTTGGGTGAAAACGGAAGAGGTACAGTAGACCATTTTAATTTACACGGTAGAGTTGATTTTATCATCGGTACTCTCTCTAAGGCAATTGGAGTTATCGGTGGCTATGTTGCTTCTAAGCAAGTTGTTAAAGAATGGTTACTTCATCGAGCAAGACCATTACTATTCTCTACAGCTTTACCACCAGCAGCTATCGGAGCTACTATAGAATCGGTTAAAATGCTAATGGAAAGCAAAGAATATACTGATGAGTTATGGGAAAATGCAAAATATTTTAAAGAAAAGTTAGCTGCTTTAGGATTTGATATCGGTCATAGTGAAACTCCAATTACACCAGTTATGGTTGGAAACGAAGCTAAAACTATGGAATTTTCTCGTGAACTTTTAAGAAACAATGTTTTTGTTTCTGGAATTGTTTTCCCAACTGTTCCTAAGGGTAAAGGAAGACTTAGATGTATGATTAGTGCAATGCATAGTAAAGAAGACCTAGACTTTGCAATACAAGCATTTGAAAAGGTAGGAAAAGAATTAAAAATAATTAAATAGAATAGATAAAAAAACAGGTGTTTAGAATCAACTAAACACCTGTTTTATTTATATTTTAATGATTATTTATGTAATAAGAGAATCATTTCTCTTAAGGCTTTAGCTGCAACAACTGTTGAAACATTGGAACTATCTAGCATTGGTGCGAGTTCAACTAAATCAGCACCCACAACATTGTTCAACTTTTCAAAACTAATTGTAGCTTCTAGTAGGTCTTTGAAAGTCATTCCGCCCGGTTCTGGAGTACCAGTACCAGGGAAGATAGCTGGATCTAAAACGTCTAAATCAATAGTGATATAAACGGGATAATCTTTAATCTCTGAAATAATCTTATCTAAACCATCAAAGTTAAATTTTTGCATAAACACGTGTCCGTTTTTTGCGAATTCAAACTCGTGTTTGTCACCACTACGTATCCCAAATTGAAAGATTCTGTTATCACCTAACTCATCATAACAACGTTTAATAACAGTAGCGTGAGATAATTCTCTTCCTAAAAATTCATCTCTTAAATCTGTATGAGCATCTAAATGAATGATTCTTAAGTCGGGATATTTTTCGATTAAAGCTTTTACAACTGGATAGGTTACTAAATGTTCTCCACCAATCATCATCGGCTTTTTTCCATCATTGAGGATTTGCTTTGTGGTATTATATACGATATCTAAGGATTCTTCAACCTTACCCATTGGTAGTTCTAAGTCACCAACATCAACAGTTGAAAAATCTTTTAAGTCCATATCTTTATACGGAGAATACCATTCAATACCGATAGATTCAACTCTTATAGCATTGCCGGCAAATCGCGTACCAGGGCGATATGACGTTGTATTATCTAGAGGCACTGAAAATAGTACTACTTTACTATCATCATATTCAGCTTTACAGCTTTGGAATGATAAATCAACTTTTTTCATTTATAAATCTCCTTCATATTTTACCCAATTCTCTTTGTCAACAATTTGCACGTAATCAATTTCGGTATCATTATCAATATCGCTTTGTAATGATCCGCCTTTTGTTTTGTAAAACTTGATATCCTTTACAACTTGTTCGGTGATTACTTCTCCCGGAATAATAATCGGGATACCAGGAGGATAAATCATAATTGATTCAGCGCTAATTTCATCAACCGCTTCTTCTAAACGGACTAAGTTTTTAGGGGCGTGATAAGCATCACGAGGACGAGCGTAAGTGTCTGGGAATTGGTATTCAAATTCTATTTTTGGTAATTTGTCTTTTTGTTTATAATACTTCTCTGATAACTTTCTAAAGGCAACAACAAGTCTTTCTAAGTCTTGTTTTGTTGTTCCGATAGTTAAAACACATAAAACTATATGCGATTCAGCTAATTCTAGCTGAATATTATATTTTTTCTTCATCAACTGGTAGATGTCAAATCCGGTTAAACCTAAGTCACTAACTTTTACCATTAGTTTGGTTTCATCTACGTCATAACAGCCATGTTCTAATAAATATTCCTTATCAATAACACTGATACCGGGTATTTTCTTTAGCGCAGTTCTAGCAGTTTTTGCAAGTTTAAGAATCTGGTTAATTTTAGTTTTGCCTTTAAAATACATGGTTTTTCTAGCGACATCTAAACTAGCCATTAATAAAGATGAAGGACTTGTAGATTGCAACATGTTTAAAGTAGCTCTAACTCGTTGATGATCTACGAGCTTCCCTTGAGCTAAAATAATTGATGACTGTGTTAAGGAACCAGCGGTTTTATGCATTGAGGTAGCGGAAATATCAGTGCCAGCTTCCATGGCGGATATTGGTAAACGGTCATTAAAATAAAACTGAGCGCCATGAGCCTCATCAACCATAACAATCATATTATTTTTATGAGCATATTTAGTTATTTGTTCGAGATCAGATACAACCCCGAAATAAGTAGGGTTAATTACAAATATAGCTTTTGCATCAGGATTTTCATCAATAGTTTTTTTTACGTTTTCAAAACTGACGTCATTAGCAATTCCTAGGTTAACGTCAATATTAGGCTTAATGAAGACAGGCATAGCTCCAGAAAGGATAAGACCATTGATAACGGATTTATGAACATTTCTTGGTAAAATTATCTTGTCGTTGGCTTTACATACACTCATAACCATCGCCAAGATTCCCGTAGTAGTACCATTGGTTAAAAAATAGGATTTATCAGCTCCCATTGCTTGAGCCATTAAATCTTGAGCTTCTTTTAAAACACCGGTAGGATAGTTCAGATGGTCTAATCCAACAGGTGAGTTTGCGTCTAAAAGATACATTTTTTTACCAATGAATTTTTGGAGATCATTTTCGATTCTTCCGAGTTTATGACCAGGAACATCAAATGGAGCAACTCTGCTCATTCCATATTCTTTTAATTTGGTAAAAAATGGGGTTTTATTTTGTTTGTCTTCCTTCATTAAGCATCCCTTTCTTTTCTTGAATCTTATAAAAAAATAATACCATAAAACTACAAAAAACAAAAGTAATTTTATCTAGATAAAAATTGATAATAAATTTAAAAAAATATTCTTCAAGTCCTTGCTTTTTTTTAGGATAATAATAAAATTAAAACAAGAAGGATATGCTTTGTCTAGATTAAAAAACTTTCAAGAAAAGTTAAAAAAGAAAAGTAAGTATGAGATTATAAAGTCGCTCTTTCAGGCAGTTACCGCAACCGTTGTTTCGGTGGTTGCTGTAACGGTATTAATTCCTAAGAGCCCAATTGCAAACTTTGAGGAAATCAAAGTTTTTTCTCATGAAATCATCTATGAACTAAATGTTACAGATGAAGAACTTACAGTAAAGGATGACACTTTAACTTTGATACTAGAAAATCAATATTTTAGCGTTTCAAAACCAATAACGATTGGATATAATTATGGAAGTTTCGATAATTTAGAAAAAAACACTAAGTACAATTTAAAAGTTATTTACAATAAAGGTTTTGGTGATGAAGTATTGGCTTTAGAAACCTTTGTTACAAATAATGCTTTAACCGCTACGATAAGTGACATTGATTACCAACAAGCTGAGATAGATGCGCTTACAACCATAGACTTAAGCCTGCTTTATGGAGATATAACAGAATATACTGACTTAGTATTTAAATATGCAATAGATTATGGCTACAGTGAAGAAGAACTTTATTATGAAACCATCAGTTTAATAGATTTACCAGAATTTATAAATTTAGAGTTTTATTATCAGCATTCTTACGTTGAATATGTTTTCATCATTGAAGGCATCAAGAATTCAGAAACATTAATACTTGATGAGATTCGCTATAAACCACCTTATGATTTTCAAGCAGATGTATACTTAGAATACTTTAATGATTCAGAAGCAGCATTCTATATTTATGGTGATAGTAGTTTAAACCAAGAAGTCGATTACGTAGTAGAACTTTATCGTGGTATGAATCTAGTCAATACATATGAGTATATAATGCCAAAGAGTGAGGAACTACATCAAGAAAGTCAAGCTTTTATCATCGATAATTTAAACCCGAGCACCATTTACCGTTTTGTCTTTAAAGCAAGCTATATCAATCCTAGTACGCTTAGAAAAGAAGAATTGATAATCAGCGAAATTGAAGTAACGACTTTAGAAGAAATTGAATATGAGTATAATATTGTTGAAAATGAAGATAGCTATGATGTAGAAGTAATTCTTTATAAAGGCGATTTTGATTATGTGACATATGAATACTACTATTATGATGAGATTTATGGATATTATAGTTATTATTCCGCTAATTCATACGATTTTATTAATGAAGGCGGACATTCATCAATAAGTTTTAATATTTTAAAAGGCGATCACAGTGATTATAATTTTAGAAAAATTATCGAAAGAATTGAAAGTTGAGGGGAAACAAATGAAATTTAAAGAGATGTCAAAACAACAACAGACCAAATTAATCATCGTTTTATCAGTAGTTTTTGTTTTATTGTTAATTAGTATCCTTGGACCAATTATTTTTGCGAATACAGTATTTGCTAGTATTATCAATAACTCTATTGGTAAGTTTTTCAATTTGTTTAACTTTTTTAAGAACAACTATGTAGTTATGATTGAAACTTTAGCAATAATCTTTTTCATGTGGTTAATTGCTCAATTATTATTGATATTGGTTAACCTCTTAAAAATAAAAACCTTGAGAGCTACCACTGTCGCGAATTTGATTAACATCGCAATTAAATACATTTCTGTATTAATTGCAATCTTTTTAATTCTTAGTGCTTGGGGTGTACAAACCCCAACACTTCTCGCTGGAGCTGGGATTGTTGGATTAGCTATTAGTTTCGGTGCCCAAAGTTTAATTGAAGATATTTTTAGCGGTTTATTTATCATATTTGAAAAACAATATGCTGTTGGCGATATTATTCAAATTGGTGATTTTCGTGGAGTGGTTAAGGAAATTTCTTTACGTGTCACTAAGTTTGAAGATATTAATGGCGATATAAAAATCATCAATAACTCTGATATCCGGGGGATGATTAATACTACTACCTCACTTTCAAAGGCAATCTGTGAAATTTCTATTGGTTATGGCGAGGATTTGGAAAAAGTGGAAAAAGTCATTCACGATAATTTGCCTAGCATCAAAGAAAGTATTCCAAAAATTGTCGAGGGTCCATATTATGTTGGGATTAATCAATTAGGTGAGTCCTCTGTAGTTTTAAGGGTAATTGCCTATGTAAATGAGGGGGACCGTTATCTAGTTCAAAGAAGTTTAAACCGTGAAATGAAAATTATGTTTGATAAAAATTCAATTGAGATACCTTTCCCACAACTTGTTGTTCACAGCAGTGAGAAAAAGCCGCAATAGTTTAATTTGGATAATCTTGATATTAGGGGTGCGCTTTTGTAAAAAAAAGCGCACCATTTTTAAAAAAATATTAGCGTATTGATTGTGATTTATGGTATTATATTAGACGAGGAGTTGGTTTAGACATGAAAAAGCTTGTAGGAAATCTTATGTATGGTCAATCAGGCGGACCTACTGCAGTAATAAATTCTAGTGCATATGGTGTTATCAAAGCAGCTAAAGAAAATAGCGCTTTTATTAAAGATGTTTATGTAATGAAACATGGCATTAAAGGGGCTTTAAACGATAATTTAATTAAGGTTTCTGAACAAGATCCTGAGAATATTGATTTGTTGAAATACACTCCTGGTTCAGCTTTTGGTTCTGTTAGACATAAGCTGCCAAATTATAAGGAAGATGATTCTAACTATGTTAGATTACTTTATATTTTTAGAAAGTATAACATCAGATATTTCCTTTATAACGGTGGAAATGATTCAATGGATACTTGTTCAAAAATTGCTGAGTATATGGATACAATTGACTATGATGTGAAAATAGTGGGTATACCTAAGACAATTGATAACGACTTACCATTTACTGATCATACTCCAGGGTACGGAAGTGCAGCTAAATTTATTGCTAATACAATCATGGAAGTCAATTATGATATGTTAGCGTACCCTAATGGAAAAGTAACAATTGTTGAGATAATGGGACGGCATGCAGGCTGGTTGACGGCCGCTAGTGCTTTAGCTAATTTAACTGGTTTTGGACCTGATTTAATTTATTTGCCAGAAATTCCTTTTTCTATAGAAAAGTTTAAGGAAGAGGTAAGAAAAATATATAATGAGAAAAAACAGTGTATGGTAGCGGTTAGTGAAGGAATTACTAACGCTGAAGGCGTGTTTATTTCTTCAAGTAGTGGAATGAAAGATGCTTTTGGACATTTTCAACTTGGAGGGGTAGCATCTAAATTAGCTTCAACTGTAGCTAATGATTTAGGAATACCTTCTCGATCTGTTGAGTTTGGTTCTACTCAAAGAGCAGCTGCTCATATGCAGAGTTTAACAGATGTTAATGAGGCTATAGGAGTTGGAGAAGCGGCAGTTAAAGGATTGTTAAATAATAAGCATAATGTGATGGTTACAATAAAACGAATTAGTGATAATCCTTATAAGGTTGAATATGACTATCATAATTTAAAAGAATGCGCAAATATCGAAAAAAAGATTCCTAAAGAAATGATTAATAAAGATGGTAATGGTGTTACTGAAAAGTTTATTGATTATGCTTTGCCTTTAATTCAAGGGGAAAACAAGAATATTTATAATATTGGTTTACAAAAATTTGCAAAATTTAAATAAATGCCTTAACAAAGGCATTTGTCTTGCGGCTGTGGCGGAATGGTAGACGCGCTACTTTGAGGGGGTAGTATCCTAATGGATGTGTGAGTTCAACTCTCATCAGCCGCACCATATTACAATAACAGTGTTGATACAATGTTATCGACTTTTTAAAATGAATTAAAGAATGAAGCAAAAATAAAAGTAGCACAAGAAATACTTAAGAGTGAGTTTGTTAGTTATTTAAATGCATTCATTGATCACAATTCAACCATGGAAACAATGTATTAGCTATTTAATGGTTTAAATTTTGATGTTAAGTTGTTGGTTGATCAATATAATTTAGTTGTCGACTTTGATTTTTTTAAAGAGGATGACTTCTATGAAATTCAAATATACTCATCTATTGAATCAGATAATGAATTTTATATTGCTATTGGAACACAGGACGGCAAAAACAAATTACTTCTACAGGATGAAAGTGAAATTGTTGCAGATCAATATACTTTAGATGAAATCATTGGGATGTTTATAGACCAAATTAAAGAATATCATTCAAAAGTTGACTAAATATATATCGAAAGGGGATAAATATATGTTTCAAATTGAAAAAACTATTACTTTGGAGGACTATCTAGCATTTAATGAATACCACCTAATTCATAGCAAACAAGGTAAAAAAGCATTGTTGATGTTTAAGATATTAACACCATTTTTGTCATTTTTAGCTATTTTGGTTTTTTGGATAGCAGAAGCAGATATTGACTTAATTATAGCTTTAATTATTACACTAAGTATCGTATCAATTATCATGTCTTTTTATAGCAAAAAAATATGGTTAAAAGCAATTAAAAATAATATTAAAAAGTTAGAAAAAGATGGAAAACTTCCATTTGAAAAAGTATCTACATTCATCTTGAATGATGATTGTATTATAGAAAAAGGTGCCAAAACTCAAACAAGTATTCAATATGATGCTATTGAGAAAATTGTATGTAGTGATCAAGCTATATATGTATATTTTAGTGCCATTCAAGCGTTTGTAATTCCATTTCGTTCTTTTGAATCTGATGAACATAAAAATGATTTTTTAGCATTCTTAGAGGAAAAATCTACAAAATCTTTGATGTAGTAGTTTTATGCTTAAGCTTGGGTTGTTCAGAATAAGTTTATATTGATTGATTTTAATTAAAAACTATCAACAAATACCTTAAGTATACTAGTATCATAATAAACGTCCTAACACATATTAGCTTGTAGTAGTTTCTAAAACAAATCATAGATAGTATGTAATTCTTTAAGTGATGCTTTAAACATAAATTATCTGAAATTCTATCATAGAATAACGAGGCAAAAAATCATTTCATGAATAAGTAATAGGTGAAACATGAAAAATAAAATTATAAACGCACTATTTATATTAAGTTTAATAATACTAGTTCCAATTGGAATATGGGGATTAATATATGAATATTTTATATTTGATAAATCTATAATACCAAGCCAAGTTTATAATATTACTATGATCATTGGATATTCATCTTTATTTGGGTTAATATTATCAGTATTATTAGATAAACTTGTTTCTAAAACTTATGAAAAAAATAAGAAATAAATTAATCATAAACAAGAAATAGCTAATATAAGTTTGAGAAAATTAGTTATATATTTAAAAGTATCTGGATTAGAATTTTGACTAGTAAGAGATTCTTACATTTTTATATAGTTTTATTTATGATGATTTCAACTATTAGGGTACGAACTTTTTCATGGGGTACGAAAATGTATCAAAATAGTAGCCCTAACACAACGGAGTGCACTAGTCAACATAAAGTAGACACTTAATTTAATTTGTATAATAATTTCACTCGTTAAAAAACATATCTTTGTATTGTTTTGGTGTGAGATAATTTAATGCATAAGCTGGTCTTTCGTTAT
>JBAYQC010000048.1:0-10778 GCA_041677365.1 Candidatus Izemoplasmatales bacterium
AATCCTAAAAAGATGCGTAAAGATAAAATTATCGGTGATATGAATGAAGAGTGGTTAACAAGAGATAAAATCATTCAACAGTATTATCATAATTCAAAGATGTGTGGACAACCCTTTACCGTTAGTGCAAATTTAGATATGTTTAAATGGATTAAGTTTGTCAATGATAAGAAAAACATTGATACGGGTAATAAAACTACACCACTTTTGTTTATTTCCGGTGGGGATGATGCTTTAAGTGATTATGGTAATCAAATTAAAAAACTCATTAAGCTACTTAAAGATTTAGAGTATCAACAAGTTGATTATAAAATCTATCCAAATGCAAGACATGAAGTTTTAAATGAAATTAATAAAGATGAAGTTTATCAAGATGTATTAAGTTTTTATGACAAATAGAGAAAAAGCACTTTCATTTTAATGAAGGTGCTTTTTTTGATTCGCTTTATAATTGATAATTGATGTATAAGAATTTCCACCAATAATAACATGATCAATCACTTTAATTTGTAAAATATCACCAGCTTTTTTAATTATTTCAGTTACTTCAATATCCTGATTCGAAGGAGTTGGATCTCCTGAAGGATGGTTGTGAACGAGAATAAGGTTGTAAGCAGAGAATTTAACAGCATATTTAAAAATTTCTCTTGGATGAATCAATGACTGATTAAGACTACCCTTGAATATTACTTTTTTAGTAATAAGATTGGATTTTAAATCTAAATATAAAGCCATTAATACTTCTTGCTTTAACCCTTGCAAATCATACTTTAAAAGCTCATAGACATCATTTGGTGAGTAGATAGGTATTTTATCCAGTTCTTGTTTTAAAACTCGTTCACCAAGCTCTATAGCAGCTAAAACGGTTATTGCTTTTGTTTTTCCGATTCCCTTTACTGACTGTAACTCATCTAAAGTTATTGTTCTTAAATCGCTCAATTGGTTTAATTCCTGAACCAGTCGTTTGGCAAGGTCGATTACGGATTGACCTTTGTTACCAACTCTTAATATTATTGCTAAAAGTTCATAAGTACTTAAAGCTTTTGCGCCAAAGGTTTCAAGTCTTTCTCTTGGTCTTTCTTGACTTGGCAAATCTTTAATTAGATACAAAAAACATCACCCAAGAATAATATTACTCTAGTGATGTTTTTTTGCTTTATTTTATTAGTGATTTTCTAATTTCAGATATAAAGTACAATGATCCTGTAACGATTAAAACTTCATTTTCTTTTAGATTAGAAAGTTGTAAAAAGATTTTTTTATAATCTGGATGAAAACTTTTGTGATAATGTGTTGACTCTAAAAAAAGTTCTTCAGCATCAGCACGACGCTGATACTCAAACTCTGTAAAGTAGAGTTCATCACAAAAATTATCGAGTTCTTCAATCATCTTTTTATGTTCTTTATCTCTCATAACAGAAAACAAGCATTTAACATATTTTTTAGGATATATTGCCCTTACACTCTTAACTAAAGCTTGAATTCCGCCAATATTATGTGCTCCATCGATAATTATATTGTGATTAAATATTTCAAAGCGTCCTGGCCATTTAGAGTTTTCAAGACCTTTTTTAATGGCTGATTCCGGAATTTCTAGATGATTAATCACTCTTAAAAGTCTAATAACTTCAATTGCTAAACAGGCATTTTTAACTTGATGATATCCAGTAAGATTTAAAACATATTCAGATTCATGATATTTAAACCGAGTTTGTTCACCAACTAAAATGTCCTTAACATAATCAAAATTTACTATTTTTAACCGCGAATTATGTTTCGCTGTAACTTCAGAAAACAGTGGAAATAAATTGAAGTTTTCAATTGCTGTTACCAAAGGTACATTTTCTTTTACTATCCCGAGTTTGTTAATCGCTATCGATTCTAAAGTGTTACCTAATTGCTTCATATGATCATATGAGATATTAGTTATTACGGAAATTTCGGGAATTATAACATTGGTCGCATCCAACAAACCACCTAAACCTACCTCGATAATAGCGTAGTCAACTGAATTGTCACGGAAGTGTAAGAAAGACATCAAAGTCAGAACTTCAAAGAAAGTAAGTGTTTCTCCTGCTTCCAATAACTCTTCAGCGAGTGGAAATAGGACATTTGCATAATAAACAATATTTTGATCACTAATATAATCGTCGTTTATTCCGATTCTTTCGTTGAACTTTACCACATAAGGTGATGTATAAATCCCTACTTTAAATCCGGCTTCTTTTAGGATGTTTTTTAAATATGTCGAAGTTGAACCTTTACCATTCGTTCCCCCGACATGAATTGATTTAAAAGCTTTTTCCGGATGGTTAAGCATGGAAATTGCCTTTTCCATCCTTTTTAAATCCAGTTTTGAACCAAATCTTTTTATATTTTCAATCCAGGACTGAGCTTCTTCAACTGTTTTAAACATTTTATTTAAGCTCCTCTATCCTTACCTTTACTTCACGGTAGTTTTCTTGGTATTTTGCTAGTTTTTGTTTTTCTTCATTTACTTTGGCTTCAGGAGCTTTATTAACAAAGTTAGGATTGTTTAACATTTTTTCACAACGATTTATTTCAGCTTCCAAACTCTTAAGCTGTTCTTGAAGTTTATTTTTTTCTTCTTCCAAATCAACTAAAGATCCTAAAGGAATATAAACACTTAATTCTGCTAGAATTATTGATAAAGTATTTTCTGCCTGGGAAATATCTTCTATAAATACTACTGATTTAGGATTCAAAAACTTCTGTAGGTAATTTTCATTTTCCTTTAAAAACTCCTGATTATTCGCATTTGTCTTAATCAGCATATCTATTGGCTTAGTCCAAGAAACTTGATAATTATTACGAATGGTTCTTACTTCTTTGATTAGTTCAAAGAACCAGTCTTTATCAGAAACAGAGGAAAACATCATCTGATTATTTTTGGGCCAATCACTAATCATTATTGAAATTTCTGGTTGGTTTAATTTTTGAAAGATTTCTTCTGTTACAAATGGCATAAATGGATGCAATAACTTGATAATATTAGTAAGAACATATACCAAAATTTGTTTTGTAGTTTCACTATCACTGATTTTGCTCATTTCCACGTACCAAGACGCAAAATCATGCCAAGTGAAATTGTAGATTAATTTAGCCGCTTCGCCATACTCATAACGATCAAAAAAACTATTTGATTGATCGATTGTTTGATTAAGTTTGTTCATAATCCATTTATCAGCAAAATTGAAGAGTTTTGGATCTAACTCAATTGGTTTTTCTATAACTGTTTCAGCATTCATTAATACATAGCGACTGATATTCCAAATTTTATTAATATAGTTCCAACTTGACAATACCTTTTCTTCTTCATAACGCAAATCTTGTCCTGGACTTGAATTTGTTGTAATAAAGTATCTCAAGGCATCAGCGCCATATTTCTCAATGACTTCAATTGGATCAACACCATTACCGAGTGACTTAGACATTTTCTTTCCATCTTTATCGCGAATTAATCCGTGGATTAAACAGTGTTTAAATGGTGTTTTGCCAGTAAACTCAAGAGATTGAAATATCATTCTGGCAACCCAGAAAAAGATTATATCATAACCGGTAACCATTAAATCATTAGGAAAATATCGTTCATAATCACTAGTTTTATCAGGCCATCCAAGTGTTGAAAAAGGCCATAAAGCAGAGGAAAACCAGGTGTCTAAGACATCTTCATCTTGAACAAAACCAGCTTCTTCAGGAGCTGCTTCACCTAAGTAAATCTCATCACCCTTATACCATACTGGTATTCTATGTCCCCACCACAACTGCCTTGAAATACACCAGTCTTCTATACCTTCCATCCAATTTGTAAAAGTCTTCGAAAAACGTTCCGGAATAAATTCAACTTCAGACTTCTCTAAAGCATTTTTAGCTAACTCATCCATTTTAACAAACCATTGTTTTGAAAGTCTAGGTTCAACAATTACATTTGTTCTTTCACTGTGACCGACACTATGTTTAATTTTTTCAATTTTTTCTAATAGTTTAAGTTCTTCAAGATCTTTTACCACTTGTTTTCGACATTCAAAACGATCTAAGCCTGAATACTTATGAGCTAAGTCATTCATTGTACCATCTTCATTCATACATAAAGGCATCGCTAAATTATGACGTTTACCTACAAGGAAATCATTAGGATCATGTGCAGGGGTAACCTTTACAATTCCAGTTCCAAACTCCTTGTCGACATACTTATCTGTAATAATTTTAATTTTTGTTTTGGTTGTTGGAATATAAACTTCTTCTCCATGAAGATTTATAAATCTTTCATCTTCAGGATGGACCATTATTGCTGTATCCGCAAACATTGTTTCTGGTCTAGTAGTCGCAACGATGATTTCGCCTTTTCCTGAAACAAGAGGATATTTAACATAATACAAAGCCCCTTCAACTTCAAAATGTTCAATCTCAATATTTGAAAGTGCAGTTTTCGCTTCACAATCCCAGTTAATAATCCGTTCTCCTCGATAAATATAGCCTTTATTGTAAAGATCTATAAATACCTTTGTTACAGCTTTTGATAAACCTTCATCAAGAGTAAAACGTTCTTTATCATAATCTAGTGATAACCCCATGGTTTTCCATTGTTCTCGGATAAACCCCGCGTATTCTTCTTTCCAACTCCAAGCAACTTTTAAGTATTCTTCTCTTCCAAGGTCATAGCGATTGATTCCAGCATTCTTTAGTTTAGCATCAACCTTTGCTTGTGTTGCAATCCCCGCATGATCCATTCCCGGCAAATAAAGTGCGTCGTAGCCCTGCATTCTTTTTCTACGAATAGCAATATCTTGAAGAGTATTATCCCAAGTATGTCCTAAATGTAACTTTCCAGTTACATTTGGTGGGGGGATTACTATGGTAAAAGGCTTTTTACTCTTATCACCGCTAGAAAATAATTTATTTTCTAACCAAAAATCATATTTGCCCTTTTCAACAGCATTTGAATCATATTTTTTTTCCATTTGTTTATTCATACTTTTCACCTTCTATAAGTCCAAATTTATTATTATAATAAGCATCGACTATTTCTATATTATCTATTGAATGAATAGTCGGTAATTCTTGATAACTGAAATATTTTAACTCACTTGATTCACTGTCATTTACTCTAAGTTCACCGCCAGTAATCTTAGCTGTAAATGCAAAAGAAAATACTTTGGCTTTATCGCTTTCTTTCCAGCGCATAAAGGGATTTACAAACACACCAATGAATTTATTCAGTTTAATATCAAGATTAGTTTCCTCTTTCACTTCCCTAATTGCACACTGAGAAATTGAGTCCGCTAATTCAAACAATCCCCCAGGCAAACCCCAAAGGCCGTTATCACTGCGTTTTTGTAAGAGGATTTCATTCTTTTCGTTAGTGATAACTACTGCTGTAGCATTCAAAATTAAGAACTTATCTGGAGCAATTAAACGTAATTTTTTAATATAACTTTCCATCTCAAATTTCCTCCAATAAAAAATCGCCCTAAAATAAGGGCGAATTATTCCGCGGTACCACCTTTTTTCTAAGACAATAAGTTTTTGTCATAGCACTTAATAAGCTCATAACGCGAGCAACACGGAATGGACTACTGCAATTTTCATCCAAACTACTCCCTGGCTACCTTCATCACTTAACAGAAAGTAAACTCGCACCAACCGTTTACTCGCTTTTTTTCTCTGGGTGACTACTCTTCCATTTCATCGTATTTGACTTGTATTTTACCAAAGTATCTTCATATTGTAAAGAGTTTTCAAATAATTTCTCAACAATAATCAAACCTGTGTAATTATTGACTTCCATATAACTAAGTTCAAAACTGTCATCGATTCTTTCAAGAATTTCTTCATAAACATGAAAATTGATATTTGAATCATTAGACTTGGTATTGGTTTGTAAAAATTTATTTAAATTATCTTGATTATAAAACATGATATCTCCAATAAAAAGCTTTCCAAATGGAGCTAGATGTTTACGGAAAAGGTCGATAAAATAAAGAATAAATTCAAAGTCAAAATGCATCAAAAAGTAGGTAACTACAATAAAATCGTACTTTTCTTCTTTAACTTCTTGAGGTAAACCTTTCTTTAAATTATGATTTATCAGTTTAGCTTCAGGACATCTTAATTTAGCAATTTCAAGCATAGCTTCACAATTATCAATACCAGTTAAGTCGATTGTTTCAGGAATAATCTTCTCATATAAAGAACCAGTTCCGATTCCAATATCCAAAACTTTGATTTTTTCATTCTTAGGTTTTTCTGAAATATATTCGGCAATTAAATCGTGAACTAAATTATGTTCTGAATAAGGAAATCTAAAATTTTCAATATCCGCTTCCACTAAATCATCATATTTTTTTGCCAAATCATCATAACAATTATATTTCATAATCAATACCGATACCTTCTAATAATAGATTCCAAATAAGATCATGATTGACTTTCGAATTAGTGGAGTATTCTAACAACATTTCCGATTTTTCTAAACCTAAGCTTTGTTTTATCAACCGCTTTTGATTAAATAATTGGTTGTTAGAAAGTTTATCGGCTTTGGTCAGAATAATCAAAAGTTTCTTCTTTGTTGCTTTAAAATACTCATACATCAATAAATCATCTTCTGAAGGAATTCTTCTTGAATCTAATAACAAAACTCCTAAACTGATATTTCCACTGGCAAAGTATTCTTCAATCATCTTGGAAAAATCTAGCAATTGAACCTTAGATGCTTTTGCGTATCCATAACCCGGTATATCAACAAAGTAAAACTGTTCGTTAATCAAAAAGAAGTTAAGTAATCTGGTTTTCCCGGGTGTCTGACTAACTCTTGCTAAATTCTTAATGTTTAGCATTGAATTAATAAAAGAAGACTTACCTACATTTGATCTCCCTGCAAAAACAATTTGCGGTAGGTTATCCTTAGGGTAAACCGATGGGTCAACAGCTGAAGTTATAAATTTAGCAGATTTTATTTTCATTATTTTACCCCTTCTTTTTATAATTATACCATTTAAACTTTTAAAAGTTAAGATTCTAATAAATACTGAAAGTAAAAAATATTTTCTTTTTTAAACACTTCTAAAAAAATAGATAAATCTTCTAGGTTTATTTCTTTTAGAGTTTCAATATATTCAACAATATCGATATTTTTAATGATTAATCTTTTGAGAAAGTTATGAGTGGCTTTCACATCATCAAAAATCTTTATTAAGTAGCCAATTTCACTGCGTTTAAAGGCAATAAATTTTTCTAGGCTGAAATCAATTTCAGAGATATTTGAAAAATAATTGTCTACAGTTTTTATAAAAAGCTGTGGTTTTTTCGTCTCAACCGAGACGTTGAAATAACCGTACTCATCTTCTATCAAGTTGGCAGCTTGGAATGTGAAATTATATAGGTTTTTCATCTTTAAAAGTTTATAAAATTTTGAAGTGTTAGAGAAAATTAAGGACTGAAAGGCTTTGTTGATGATATATAGTTTGCTTTTATTATTTTTAATTAAGTCTTGTGGAAACCTTAGTCCGATTTCGACAATATTTGTGTTCAATTCTTTCGCTTTCTTAATTGAAGATTTTGACCTTTTATCTCCTACTTTGACTGAGCGTTTGACTTCATGATATTCAGGCCAATTAAACAAAGTAAACGGATGGTTATTTAAAACTGCAATAATCGAATCATAATCAAAAGATCCACTTATTAAAAGCGTCATGTTTTTTGGATGATAAAAATGATTAATAGCTTGGTTTAAAACTTCTTGATTAATTGCTTTAATCGATTTTTTTGTTCCACCAATATCAGAATAAATCGACTTATCTTCATACATCATTTTCAAAAGATTTCGATGAGCTTTTTCCTGAAACGAATCATCGCTCATCGCTAGTTCTTCAGCTATGATTTTTCTTTCTTTGGAAATCATTTCCTCTTTGAAATTGTAGTTAATAAAATTATTTAGCAGTTTGCTAAGGAGGATTTCAATATCAGTTCTTGCAGAGAAATAATAGGATGTCGTGGTTCTTGAAGTTGAAGCGTTTATATCCGCGTTATTTTTAATAAAGAAATCACTTAATCTCTCATCATTATTTTCAAAGTTCATATGTTCTAAAAAATGGGCAGTACCTTCAGGTAATTGCCATGTTTTGTTGTTACACTCATATAAAAAGTCTCGGCCGCCAAAGTTAACTTGTAAGGAAACATAGGTTTGATTGAAATTAGGTTTTGGATGTAAATATACAGTTAAACCATTGCTGAGTTTTTCTTCATATAGGTACTCATCAGTAATTAACTTCTTAATCATCGTTTTCCTCGCTTGTATAAACATAAATTGTATCAAGATAAATCTTCTTGATTAATGCAATTAGTTCCTCTTTAGTAATTGATTTTATTGTTTCGATTTTATCTTCGTAGCTTACTTCTTTGTTATATCTAATGTAGTTGATGATATTGCCTAATAATAGTCTCACTTGAGAATCAGAAGCATTATTAAACGCTTTAATTAAGTTTTGTTTTGCTTGGTTGAATAATTCATCGGATATTTCACCGTTTTGACAAGCTTCTAGCTCTTTCTTAACTGCAGCGATTGCTTTTGAGTAATTTGATTTTGAGACTTCTAAACTCACTAGAAACAATTGTGAGTCTTCTAAATAATTAGAATAGACATAATATGATAAATGCAATTCTTCTCTAATTTTAGAGAATAGTTTAGATTTTTCAAATCCACCAAAAATTTCATCAAACAAATTCATGATTTGGATGTTTTTATAGTTTATATCAAATCCGAGATTAAAGCCTAAGAACAATCTGGTTTGCCCAGTTGAATTCTTTTCGATAAATTCTTTCGGAAGTTTATTTGGAATCAACTTATTAGTAAAAGAATTCTCAAAATGCGATGTTTGGTTACGATTACCGAACTTCTCTAAAATTAAAGAATCCATCTTTTTAAACGTAAAATCACCGCTGACGAAGATATAGAATTCATCTTCTTCAATCATTTTTTTATATGTCTCAGTTACTGATTCAGCACTTACTTGTTCTAAATCTTCTTGAACTGGGAAAAATCCATATGAGGATTTCATAGTTTTGGTATATTTATCAATGAACTGATAATAACTATAAGCATTCTTATTTTGATTTATGCTTAAAATCAATTCTTCGGTTTGGTTTTTTAAATCAACAACGGATTTTTTGGGGATTTTGCCCTTGTAAGTTTTTGGATTATAGATGATTTCCTCGGCCAAATCTATTACCTGCTCAAAAAGACCTTTTTCATTAAGATATTTCTCATTAACAGAACGAAAGAAAAAGGTTGTTATACCTAAATTATTAACAACATAGTAGTTAGAACTTATATCTAAATTATATAAGTAATCCGTAAGGGTATTTAGTTTTTCCGCATTATAGTATTTCTTTGTAGATTCTAGGAGGATCTCTGTAAGAAAATTTCTTTCGTTAATACGATTTTTATCTACTTCGTTAACAAACAAAAAAACTATTTCGATTGTCTTAAATTTATTGTTAGGTAGATAAATTACTTTTTTATTGAGTATGTCTCTTCTAGCAAACTTCATTTTTCACCTCAAAAAAAAGGTTTTTGCAAACCTTTTATTCTGCCATTTCCAAAGCGATTTTCATCATATTTGTAAAAGCAGTTTGCCTCTCCTCTGGCGTGGTTGATGCATCGGTTACCAAAGAATCTGAAACAGTTAGTAAACAAGCTGCTTGCTTATTTAATACATTAGCATTATGAAATAAAGCGAATGATTCCATTTCTACAGCTAATAGTGATTTTTCATTAGCTATTTTTAATACTTCTTCAGGGTACATCCGATAAAAAACATCACTGGAATGAATTTTTCCTTTTACAATATCTATCCCTAAATCTTTGGCGAACATCGCCAACTTATCATTTAAAGTTTCTGAGGCTTTTAAGGTATCATCTTTGCATTTCCCTTGAGCATAAGCAAAGGATGATTCTGAAAAAGCTTCAGTAGCTAAAATCGTATCATAGAGATTTAAATCCTTAGTGTAAGCTCCAGCCGAACCAATTCTAATAATGTTTTCAACATCATAGAACTTAAAAAGCTCATATGAGTAAATTCCAATAGATGGCATTCCCATCCCTGAGCCCATTACGGAAATCTTTCTTCCTTTATAAGTGCCGGTATAACCGAACATGTTTCTCACTTCGTTAAATTGTTCAACGTTTTCAAGAAAAGTCTCAGCTATATACTTAGCTCTTAGTGGATCTCCAGGCATTAATACTGTTTTTGCTATTTGTGATTTAGTTGCGCTTATATGTGGTGTTGACATGTTATCCTCCTATAAAATTTAGTAATCATTACCAGTTTCGTTATTAATTAAACTAACGCCATTTGAAGTACCAATTCTCGTAGCTCCAGCTTCAATCATTGCCTCTAAATCTTCTTTACTTCTTACGCCCCCGGCTGCTTTAACTTCTTTACCATTTACATTTTCCTTCATGATTTTCACAGCTTCTTTGGTAGCTCCAGAAGTTCCAAATCCTGTTGAAGTTTTAATAAAATGAGCGTTGGTTTTACCGACTATTTCACTAACTTTTTTAATTTCATCATTGTTTAAATAACAAATTTCAACGATAACTTTAACCGTTTTTCCATCAGCGGCATTGACCACTTCATTAATTTCTTTTTCAATATAATCATAATCTCGATCTTTAAATCTACCGATATTTATAACCATATCAATTTCATCAGCACCATTTTTAATCGCATTCAAGGTTTCGAAGACCTTCGTTTCAA
>JBAYQC010000049.1:0-10460 GCA_041677365.1 Candidatus Izemoplasmatales bacterium
AAAGAAAAATACAGTGTAAAAAAAGTCAATTGAATAAATTAACTTTACCCGGGGATAACGATCAATAAAGGGCCCGACAATAATTGATGTAATCAAACGGGGAATAATATTAGCTACGGTAAAAAGCGCCAATGCTAATGGCGATTCTGTTTCAATATATATTAAGATTCCAAATGCTATCCCTGCAGCGGCGCTACCTAAAGCTGAGATAAAAGATCCGACTGTTAAAATCGAAAAATTACGATTCCATAGTTTCATCATAGTTAATTCTCCATAAACATGACATACGAAATATATTATACTATAAGCTAATGTGTTTACAACAAAAAAATCTAGATTTGACAATTTTTGAGCATTATCAAGCAATATGAAATCTAGATTTCTTAGTTTTGACAAGTATAATTCAGTCTTTTCTCATAATTTGGGATTTTTCTAAGTGTTTCCAGTTATAAAATGCATATAAATCATTGATAAAAAATACCATAAAACAAATAACCATAGGAATAAAAGTAATTTTGTTTATAGTAGCTAATAACCATAGAGTAATTAAGATTAAATCATTTAAAGCATAAAACAAGGCGTAATATCTCGATCTAAAGAATGTTAACAATGAGGCTATAGAGCTTGTAAATATTGACAAGGTGGCTAACAATAGATAGGGAGTCGAAAGTACTTTTAACAGATAATAAAATATTCCTAATATGATTAAGGAAATCAAAATTATTAGAATTATTTGTTTTCTATTTAAAGTTTCAATTTTTACAATAGTTTTTGATTTTTCATAAGGATTCCTATACCAAATTACAAGAGCAATCAATGCGCTCGGTAAAGTCATTCCTAAATAGGTCACTACCTCACTAAAGTAGTTAATTTTAAATGCTATTAATGCATAGAGAATACTGAATATGATTGTAAGCAACTGACCTAGTGGTTCACCTTTAGCAAGAAACATCAACGCAGTGACTCCAGTGGTTGTTGCTAGCAAATTAATAAGTGATGATTTCGTAACAAAATAACTGATGAATAAAACCACCAAAGAAAAAATCCATAGACTCAGTTCAAATTTATTTAGTTTAATATTTAAGAACATTCGCATAAGTTTACCTCTTACAAAAAAAATAAGCTTATCTTAATACATCTTCTAAGACCTAATGATGTATATAGAGATATGCTTATTGCATAACTACCCGGTGGCAGTATAAATTATTATATTATGAATATATTATATCATAAGCAATTCTTTATTTTAATAAAATCGCTTAAAATTAAACGTTTTTAAAGAGTCTTAATGAATTCAACTAAAGTCTCAACCATAATGCCAGTAGCCCCAGTTTTATCGCTGAATGCAGTTCCAGCAATATCTAGATGAATCCAAGAATTTTCTTTTTCAATAAACTTTTCTAAAAATGCAGCGGCAACACTAGCACCAGCTAAACGATTTCCACTAGAGTTTTTAATATCAGCTGAATAGCTTTTTAGTTCATCATGAAAAGCTTTAGTTATTGGTAATTGCCAAATTTTCTCTTTAGTGTCATTGCTTACCTCTAATAGTTTATCAAGCAACGCTTGATTATTGGTAAATGCTCCGGTATATTCTTTACCTAAAGCTCCAATTACTGCTCCCGTTAAAGTTGCAACATCGATGAGTTTTGTCGCTCCTTCTTTTTGAGCAAACCATAAAGCATCAGCCAAAGTCAATCTTCCTTCAGCGTCAGTTGATAATATCTCGATAGTTGTACCATTAGCTGCAGTGATAATATCATCAGGAACAATAGCATTATCACCAATTCGATTATCTGTAGCGGCTATAACGACATCAAGATTACATGAAAGTTTTATTTTAGCCGCTATTTCAAAAGCTCCTAAAACTGTGGCCGCTCCAGCCATATCACATTTCATAGATGGCATACCTGTAGTAGTTTTTAATGAGTAACCACCTGTATCATACATTACGCCCTTACCAACAAGACTTACGATATCGGCAGAATCCTTTTTGCCATTGTAGCGTAAATGAATTAATTGAGGTTCGTCCTTACTGCCTTTATTAACACCTAAAAAAGCTCCCATATTCATTGATTCACAAGCTTCTTTTCCATATACTTTTACAGTAACATTTTCTATCGAAGCCAAACCTTTGGAATATTTTGCTAGTTTCTCAGCGTTTAAATAGTTATACGGTGTATTGACTAAATTTTTTGTGTTGTTAACGGCTTCACCGTAAACAATACCATTAAAAATATCTTCTTCTATATCTAAATCGCTAAAGTAATAAAGCTTATTTTTCTTATCATTAGTTTTTGATTTATGGTTTTCAAACCGATAACTTGCTTGAACAATAAAATTAGCTAAATCAACAACCAAGTTTTTTGAAAAAGAATCAATTAATATCAAGAAGTCTTCTTCGACATTAATGATTTTTCCCAAATCTCTTATTTTGTCTTTTAGATTAGCCTCTTTTACAAACACAACTTTTTGCGAATTGATTAATCCTAGGGTTGAAAACACTTCGATATCATTCTTTAGTTGATCTTTTTTAATATTTAATTTTTCCGCTATTAATCTTACTAAAGGATTATCAAAATCAAAATTTAATATTAAATTCTTGTTCTCGTTTTCTAAATTAAAATCTTTCTGCTTAATTAACATATTTATTTTCCTCCGATTACTCTATTTCTCTTAAATCATACATTCATTCATTATTTTAACATATAAGGTTTATAATTAGAAAACTTTTAATTTAAAATAGATTAAAATGACTTTTTATTGTAAAATACCATTATTATTAGGGCTAATATTGATTTTATCCTTGTTAAAAAGCGTTTTCAGTGGTAAAATATTTTTAGTAAAATACAATTATGGAGGAGAGAAAATGAAAAAGATTTTTACGCTATTATTAGTTTTAATGTCTTTTGTAGTATTAGTTGGATGTAACAATCCAGTTGATATTGAAGGACAAAAAATCGTACTTATCACCGATAAGGGTGATATTACTGACAAGTCATTTAATCAAGGAGCTTACGAAGGAGTCAAAGCTTACGCTGAAGAAAAAGGTGTTACATACGACTATCTAAAACCTGAAGAAGCTACAGATGAGTATTATATTGCAGCAATTGAACAAGCTATCGCTGACGGCGCTACTGTTATTGTAGCTCCAGGATTCTTATTTGAACCTGCAGTAAACCAAACTCAAAAATCTTACCCAGATGTAAGATTCATCATTCTTGATGCAAATCCAGCAAACGCTGAAAACGGAACTTTAGAAGAAAATACACATTCTATTTTCTACGCTGAAGAACAAGTTGGATTCTTAGCTGGATATGCAGCTGTTGTAGAAGGATATCGTCACTTAGGATTTATGGGTGGTATGGCTGTTCCTGCAGTACAAAGATATGGACATGGATATGTTCAAGGCGCTGCACAAGCTGCTGAAGATTTAGAATTAGCTGATGACGCAATCACTATTGATTACTTATACACTGGCGACTTCGCTGCAACTCCTGAAGTTCAGGCTGCTGCTGCTGCTATGTATAACGGTGGTACTGAAGTAATCTTTGCTTGTGGTGGTTCAGTTGGACAATCAGTAATGGCTGCTGCTGAAACAGTAGATGGTAAAGTTATTGGTGTTGACGTTGATCAAAGCGGAGATTCAGAAACTGTAATCGCTTCTGCAATGAAGAGTTTATCCTTATCAGTTGAATTAGCATTAGAAGCTATTTATGATGTTGGTGACTGGGATAGAAACTTTGGTGGAAAATCAGTTATATTAGGTGCTGAAGAAGGCGGAGTTGGTCTAACAGAAGACTTCTCTAAATTTGATAACTTTGATAAAGCAGCTTATGATGAATTATTTGGTAAATTAGTTGATGGAGACTTTGAAGTGAGTTCAGTTATTGGTGAATTCGGTGATGATGGTACTGCATCAAAACAATTCGAAACTGATCAAGTTTCAGTTAATGTTATTGTATTCGAAGGATAATATTTACTAAGTTTAAAAGGGACGAGGATAAGGAGAATATTTCTTGTCCTCTCTTTTTATAAGATAACTTTTTTAGAAATGGAGACAATCTATGGCAAAAATAATCGAAATGCGCAATATCAGCAAACAGTTTCCCGGAATTTTGGCCAATGATAATGTAAATTTTGATTTAGAAGAAGGGGAAATCCATGCCTTATTAGGTGAAAACGGTGCTGGTAAATCAACTTTGATGAGCATTCTTTTCGGGATTTATCTACCTACTTCAGGACAAATATTTAAACACGGGCATCCGATAGAAATAAATAGTCCTAACGATGCTAATAACTTTGGGATTGGTATGGTTCATCAACATTTTAAACTAGTCGAAGTTTTCTCAATATTAGATAATATTATTATGGGAGTTGAACCCAACAAATGGGGATTTTTAAAAAGAGAAAGAGCTCGGGCTGAAATTACTGAACTTTGTAAACAATATGATTTGTTCGTTGATCTCAACTCCAAAATTCAAGATGTTTCGGTCAATATGCAACAAAGAACCGAAATTTTAAAAATGCTTTATCGTCATAACGATATTCTTATTTTTGATGAACCGACAGCTGTACTAACACCTCAGGAAATTTCTCAATTGATGGCAACGATGAAAAACTTAACTCGAGAAGGAAAATCAATAATTTTTATCACTCATAAGTTAGATGAAATCATGCAGGTAGCTGATCGAGTTACCGTTTTAAGAAGAGGTAAGGTAATCGGAACTGTTAAGACTAAAGATACTACCAAAGAAGATTTATCAAGAATGATGGTTGGTCGAGATGTAATTTTTAATATCGAAAAAGCACAAATAAAACTTGGTAAGCCTATTTTAGAAGTTAAAGATTTAGTAGTTGTTTCAAATCGTACTAAAAAACATGTTGTGGATAAAGTAAATTTCCAAGTACGTGAAGGTGAAATTGTATGTATTGCTGGTGTTGATGGTAATGGCCAAAGTGAATTAGGACTGGTTTTGTCAGGGTTAATTAAAGCTGACGCCGGTCAAATATTTTTGAATGGCGAGGATGTAACCTATAAGTCTATTCGTTACCGAAATGATCATGGAATGAGTCATATCCCCGAAGATAGACATAAACATGGTTTGATTTTACAAGATACTGTTGCTAATAACTTAGCTTTGAAAAAATACCATCTAGAACCATATCAAAAACATGGAATCATTAACAAAAAACCGATTATAGACTTGGCAAAAAGATTGATTGATGACTATGATGTTCGTAGTGGTGAAGGAGTAAAAAGCAAGATGGGAACTCTTTCAGGTGGCAATCAACAAAAAGCCATAATTGCCAGAGAGATTGACAAGGGGTCTAATCTATTGCTTTCAATTCAAACTGTTAGAGGTTTAGATGTTGGAGCTGTAGAATTCGCTCACAATAAGATTATTGAAGAGCGTGATAAAGGTAAAGCAGTTCTAATGATATCTTTTGAACTTGATGAAGTTATGGATGTCAGTGATAGAATTTTAGTTATGTATGAAGGTAAAATTGTTAAAAACGTTTTAGCTAGAGACATAGATGTTGAAGAATTAGGACTTTATATGGCTGGAGTTAAACAAGATTCACTTCCTCCTGAGAAAGAGAATTTGGAGGTAAGCAAAGATGAATAATTTCATGTTAAAAATTAAAAGTTTTTGGAAAAAAGTCCAAAAACTTGATGGATATAACGCTGTTGTCGGGGCTTTACTGGCAATTGCTATTGGACTTTTAGTTGGAATCGTGTTAATGATTATCATCAATCCTAGTAGTTCGATATTTGGTATTGGAAGACTACTTAAGGGTATGTTTAATCACCCTAGAGGTGGTTGGATAGGCTTAGGGCAAATGCTTTATCGAGCGACGCCGATTATCTTTACTGGTCTAGCTGTTGCATTTGCATTTAAAACCGGATTATTTAATATCGGTGCTAGTGGTCAGTTTACTGTCGGTATCTTTGCGGCTTTATTGGTAGGAATCCTCGGTGATAAACTCGGGTCTTTCCAATGGATAGTCGCTGTATTATCTGGTATGACTGCTGGTTTCTTATGGGGTGCAATCCCAGGATTATTTAAAGCTAAATACAATGTTCATGAGGTAATCACTTCAATTATGTTTAACTATATCGCGATGTACGTGGTAAACGGTTTGCTTAACTCTAATTTTTTAAAAACTAAAGTGGTTGATGGAAGTACAAATAGAACTGTAAAAATTGATCAAGCAGCCAGAACATCATATGGATTCTTCGATAAGATTTTCCCAAATAGCGGTCTTGATATTTCTATTCTTATAGCAATTGGTACGGCAATAATAATCTATTTCGTTTTAAATAAAACGGTCTTTGGTAGAGAATTAAAGAGCGTTGGACTAAATCGTGATGCCGCTAAATATGCTGGTGTTAATGAAAAAAGAAGTATAGTTCTTTCAATGGCTATATCAGGAATGTTAGCCGGTATGGGTGGAGCTTTGTTTATTCTTGCGCCTAGTATTTACAATCTCGGGACTGTTTACGCAATTGAAAATGTGATTATAAGTTCTGGTTTTGATGGTATTCCTGTTGCATTACTTGCATCAAGTAATCCTATAGGAGTAGTCTTTTCAACAATTTTTGTTAGTTATATTAAACTCGCAGGAAACTCAATGCAAGGCGTTGGATTTGTCGCTGAAATCGTTGAAATCATTATCGCTACAATTATATACTTTAGTGCTTTCGCACTTATAATGACTCAAAATCTTGGAAAAATCAAAGATTTCTTCAAGAGATTTAAAAAGGATAAAAAAACTGAGCCCGTCATTGAGGCGCCCAATTCAAAGGCAGGTGATAATTAATGGCATTCTTTATCTCACAATCATTGTTCTTTATTATTCCGTTATTAATTGTCGCTTTAGCTGGGATGTTTTCCGAAAAGAGTGGCACTGTCAATATCGCTTTGGAAGGTTTGATGGTAATGGGAGCATTTTGTGGAACGTTTTTTATTAACAAAATGCAAGCAGCTGGATTCCTAGAAGGTTCCCCGCAGTTTCTTCTTCTAATATCACTTTTACTAGCTGGTATTGGTGGCGCAATATTTTCTGCTTTACTAGGTTTTCTAGCAATCAATATGCGAGCCAATCAAGTTATTGGTGGTACAGCAATTAACCTTTTAGCAGGGGCACTAGCAATCTTTTTAGCAAGACAATTTCAAGAAAACAGCGCTGTTCAAATCAGTTACAATAAAGAAGTTTTTCGCCTAAAGTCAGATTTTCTAGCAGAAACTTCTCCTACCTTAAACTACATCTTCTTTGAACAAGCATATTTAACTTTATATGTAGGGATTACAATTCTGATAATTTCAACAATCGTTATCTACAAAACTAAGTTCGGTTCAAGGTTATCTGCTTGCGGTGAGCATCCTGAAGCTGCACAGTCAGTCGGTATTAACGTTTACCGTTATCGCTGGGCTGGAGTGTTGATATCTGGGTTCTTAGGTGGTTTAGGTGGTTTAGTTTATGCTTTACCAATTAGTGTTAGTTTTGAAGGTACTGTTGCCGGTTATGGTTTCTTGGCGTTGGCTGTATTAATCTTTGGTCAATGGAAGCCAATGAGGATTTTTATTGCCGCAATCTTTTTCGGATTATTTAAAGCCTTATCAGTGACTTTCTTCTCATTTGACTGGATTGCTAATTTGATTGAGATTTATCCAAATATTCCATTTGGAACAATCTTTAGAATCCTACCTTATTTAGCAACAATGGTGGTCTTAGCACTTTCTTCTGCTAGTTCCAAAGCTCCTAAAGCTTCTGGTACACCATTTAACTTTAAAGGTAAATAGTTATCATAAAAACATAAAAAGCTACTATCATTTATAAAATCGATAGTAGCTTTTTCTTTTATTAATATTAAATTAGTTTTTCAGGTTTGTGATAATAGTAGCCTTGATGAATAAAACAATTCATGTTTTTAAATATTTCAGCTTGTTCTTGTGTTTCAATTTGTTCAACAATTATGGTTTTAGCTTGTTTTAAAGCAACTTGACTGACTGTAGTCGCTATTTTCATCATTGTCTCTGACTCATACCTTTGAGCAAAAACTCCATCAAGTTTTAAAATATCAAAAGGAATATTATCTAAGATACCTAAAGATGAATACTCACTACCGAAATCATCAATAGCGATTAGAAAACCAGACTTCTTAAAAGCATTAATTCTTTTAATACATTCCTCAGTATCTCTAACAAAAGTATTTTCAGAAACCTCGATAACTATCGAACTTGATTTGAGTTTATATTGACTAACCTTTGCATTTAAATAATCAAGAAAATTGTTACGGAATAATGCTGATGAAGAAATATTTAAATTAAGTAAAACATCATTCTTTTCTTGCTTTAGATACAGAGAAAAATATTTAAGTGTTTTATCAACTAAATAGTCATCTAAACTATCGATTAATTTTGAGTTTATCGCAAAACTTATGAATCTGTCCGGAGAGACAATGCCGATTTTAGGATCATTCCATCTAGCTAAAGCTTCTATATATAGAACTTTATTGTTTCTTGAATCAACGATTTTTTGAAAATTAATATCAATGATATTTTCATCAATAGCACTTTGAAGTCTCTTGGCCATATTTACATTGTTTTTCAAATCTTCAGTCATCTCTTCAGAGTACTTTTTTAAAACAAAATGTTCTTCTTTCGCGGCATATGCATTGGCAATAGCTGCTTGATTGACCAACTCAATTAAACCAGTTTGCTCATGCGCTTCTGCGTAACCGATATTTTGTCTGATATTTAAAGTAGTATCTTTAATCGTTACTTTACGATTAAGACTTTCTTCAGCATGGAAAAAGACTTTGTTATAACTAGATATATCTGGATCCATCATAATTAAGATAAACTGGTTTTCTAAGGTGTGACAGACTATGTTTGACTTATTCAAATATCTATCGAACTCATGTCCTATTCTTTTTAAAATTAAATCAGCTATCTCGTGGCCATAAAATGATTTATACTCTTCGAAATCAGCTATAGTAGCGAAAAAGCAGATTGCTCTTTCTTTGATTTTATAGTGTTCATCTAGTCTCAACAAGCCTTCATAATTCCAATGTTTAGTCAACGGATTATGAGTATTTAGATACTCAAGATTTCGATTTATCTCTTTTATCTGGGTAATATCTAAAAATAAAGTAACGAATTTATTTTTATCCGATTTATAGGCTTTTAACTCATACCAAGCGTTTTGTTTTTCAAAATAGGAATTATAGACAATCGATTGATTTGTATCGAAAATATGCTGATACCTTTCAATTCTTGATTCATCTACATTAGGATAAACTTCGGAGACTAATTTTCCTTCAATCTCTTCCTTCCTCCATCCGGTTAAGTCGCAAAAGATTTCATTAACATATAGATAGCGATAATCAATTGCATTACCATTATTATCATAAATCATCTCATGTTCAGCAAATCCTAATTGCATTTCTTGAATCAGGTTTAATTTATGATATAATTCTTTATCTTTTTGATTACTTAAACTTTCAATTTGTGAGTAATCAAAACCCAAACAAAAGATGCGATTACCAACTAGATAAGAGCCCTTGACTTGAACTGCGATTGCTGGACCTTGATTGTTTAATAACAGGTGAAAAATAACATTATCTTTATCATTAACTTTGAGTTCTCCTTCGAAGTACTTAATGATTCTTTCTTCGCTATCAACAATCCAAGACTTAAACTCATCGAAGCTAACAATCATGGAAACATTTTCAAGATTGTATCTATTCTTAATTGAGTTTGAAATAGAAATAGAAATAGATTTTTTTGTTTGATTATGTTCAAAGACAATAACTTCGTCAAAATTAAGTGTTAGTTTAGATATACTTTCCATTTTTTTATATTGATATGATTCGCGATAAACTCCTAAGGCAAAGAAAAAGTAAGTAACACCAAATCCAACATGAACCATTATATGGATAAAATGATGTTCAAATAAGATTTCATGAAGAGATGTGATATCAATCATAAACTGAATAAAAAGTGAAAGAATGATAATATAAGCTCCAACTTTAAATGCTTTAGAATGCTCCTTGTAGTTTCTAAAGAAAACAAAAGCAACCAAAAGTACTGCCCCTAAAATTAATAAAGCCGAGTGGTTTTCATGCAATTTTTCATCAAAATACATATAAATATATGTCAATGAATACAAAGAAGCTATTATATAAAAGAATAACTCTTTAATCATAAAACTCTTAATTTTTCTCATAACTTTCACATCCTACTCTTTACATTATAACCTAAATCACTAAGTTATTCTATAAAAAATGTCTAAAAGACCTAACAAGTATTTTTATAATAAACGCTTAATATTGGCATTTATTTTTGGTTTGTTTGATATTAACAAACTATATATCTGACCCTATAATTTTTAAAAATAAGAAATAAATAACTAGTTTATGATTAAGGAGAATTTCAATAATAACCTGAATA
>JBAYQC010000050.1:0-10313 GCA_041677365.1 Candidatus Izemoplasmatales bacterium
AATACTTCGTTTCAAGAAGATTACAACCTTATTACATTCAAATGCTTATTGAAGAAGTAAAAGCAACTGAATTAATCTACCCAACAATTGAAGATAATTTTGACAACTTCTTCAGTTTAAATGTTGAACAACTATTGATCTACATTGACTTTGATGAAGATGGAAGACCAGATGATTTTAATGAATATCTTGATGGATTAACAACCATCGAAAAAGATGATTTCAATACTTTGATCGCTAGTCTTGAACAAAATATTGAAGATTATAATGAAGAGGCTTCTAGTACATACACAAAATTAGTAACTGAATTTAAAAACGCTAGTTTTGAAGATGAAGACTGGGGAACCTATAAAAAACATGGTATTTATTTAAAACAAGAAAGCTTGAATATTGCTGATGATGAGGAAAAGGGAGTTTATCACTCACTTAACTATAGCGGTGAATATGGAGTTAAGGATTCTTATGTTAAAGAGTTTACAGATAAGTTGATTTCAATGTATCAAGAATACATCTTACCACAAAATGTTACCTTAAAAGAATTAGATAATAGTGGTGACTTACTTAAAACTGAATTCGGTCTACATTTAATCCTCGCTACAAAAGGTGATGATTTCACTGGTATCAGTGCTAAGTTCACTGAAGCTGACAATAATGGCGTTGAATACTCAAATGATAGTTACAATGATGAAGATTTACCAAGCATAGAACAATTAGAACTATATACATCATATAAATTCTATGAAATGACTTATGACTTAAGTGACGCTGATATTGAAGAAAAAGAAGGAATCGATGTTCCAGATATTCCTAAATCAGTAATTGAAGCTATTGATTTCTACTTAGCTGGAAGTTTAGATGATTTCTATGTAATGGGATCAGTAAATATCAAAATCGCTGAATTCTTAAGTTTAGGAAGATTCTTAGAAAATGATTTAGTCAATTTAACTAACGCTGAATTACTAGCTAAACTTGATGAAGCTAAAGACGTTTACTATGATGCTGTAGTTGGTAAGTATACCGAATAATTAAAGATTATAATTTAAACAACTTAGTCAAACCTGGCTAAGTTGTTTTTTTTATCGCTCAAAACATAAAAAAAACACTCTTTTTAAGTAAAGGAGTGTTTTAATAAATTATTTAGATAGTTTGTGTTTATAATAACGTTCTCTTTCTAAAACGCCAATAGATTGTGTGAGTTCTCCCGTTTCGATAATCTCTAATTCTTCCCCTAATACACAAGCTTTTGAATCAATATTATCAATAAAGTGAATCATTAAAGCTTCAGCTATATTTGGTTTTTTTGGTGAGCCGAAATTACCGTAATAATGGTGTGATAATAAGATATGTTGTAAAAGCATAACTTCTTCGGTTTCTGCAAAACCTAGATCTTTAGCTACTTCATTTAACATACTTACACCAAGGGCAATATGACCAATTAGCTTACCTTTTATCGTATAATTTGACCCCTCATAAGAGTCAAATTCTTCAATTTTACAGATATCATGAAGAATGATTCCGCTGTATAACAAATCTTGATTTAACCAAGGATAAACTTCTAAAAATCCTTTAGCTAATTTCAACATCGAATGGGTATGATATGCTAATCCACCGATATAAGCATGGTGAAATTTAGTAGCTGCTGGATAAAGATAAAAATCATTCTTATTAGTTTTATAAATCTTTTGGGTAATTTCTTTGATTACAGGATTTTCTAGATTATCAATTATGTTTTCAACATCATTAATAATCTCTTTGGTGTTAATCGGTGCATGATTATAGAAAAACTTCATCAGTTTTTCTCTCTTTTCATCGTTTATTTCGATTTCTGATAAACGATTATAACTTTCTACTTCTAAATGAATCTTCTCTTTAAAGTTTATCGCAACCGTCTTAAAAAAGTATAGTTTATTAAGGGATAGTTTTACTTCTTGGTTTACTCTGACTATCGCTTGATCATTATCTTCAGTTAAAACAGTTACCGGATAGGTGTCATAGGTTGAATCATTAACCTGTAATACTTTAGCGAAAAATTCATATTTTTTATCTACTTCAAACATTAGTTGCTTCCTTTCTTAGCAAAGATATAGGTTCCAATATCAGTTAAAGTATACTCCTGATCTTTAAAATCTGCATCAGTTGAACTTAAAATTAGTTGATACTCACTGGGGATTGCAATTGTTTCTTCAGTTTTTAAGGGTTTAAAAACAATTAAAAGATTACAAACATCATTATAATGCATCATAATTGAATTAGATGCTAAGCTGATAACTTCAGCTTTCGCTTCTAAGTCGCTATCTGCTTTTAATTTAAAGCAATTTAGATTTTTTCTTAGTTCAATTAATTTTCTCACAAAGTTGATTTCTGATTCGTGTTCAACTCTTCTCTGCCAATCTAATTTATTGACATCATCTCCGGAACTATAGGAATTTTCATCTAAATCCTTGGTCCGGAAAAACTCTTGTCCTGAATGAATAAAAGGTACGCCTTGGGCAAGAATCACCATCGATGTCGCTAGTAATTCCTCCTTTTTTATCAATTCAAGATCATCGGTAAGATAAAGGCATTTATCAAAGAAAGTCAAATTATCATGGCATTCAACATAGTTAATACTTTGAGAACTATATTTAAAAATATACCTATTCCTAGCACTTCCCAACAACATCTCTTTAACTTTATCGATAGTTTTCATATTGCCTGTAGTATAACCTTTTTCTTTAACATGAAAGGTTGAACCCTTAATACTCTCACGGAAGGTGTCGTTAAAGAAACCTATTGTCGGAATAACTCTTTTATTAGTCATATGCGCCATTCGATCGGTTAGATTTGATGAGTACATATTCCAACCTTCACCGTAAACAATAATTTTCTCAGAGATATCGTGAAGATCTTGTCTTAATTCATTCATCGTTTCATAATCAATTAAGCCCATAAGGTCGAATCTAAAACCATCAATTTTGAATTCTTTAGCCCAGTAATGGACAGAATCAATAATCAACTTTCTAATCATTTTCCTGTGAGTTGCTAAATCATTCGAACAACCACTAACATTAGTGTTCATACCGTTTCGATCTACATGGTAAGAATAACCAGGAACGCATTGTTCAACTGGGAAATTAAACGAGTCATAAACATGATTGTAAACCACATCCATCACCACCGAGATATTATTTTCATGGAGTTTATCAATCATTTGTTTTAGTTCGTTGATTCGTGAGTAAGCTGATTCGGGATCTGTAGCATATGACCCTTCAGGAACAAAAAACTGTAAGGGATTATAACCCCAGTTATAGGAATTAAGTGGATCAGATTCATCGATGCCATAAAAATCAAATATTGGCATTAATTGAACATGGGTAATCCCTAAAGATTTCAAGTAATCAAATCCTAAACTAAAGCCTTTTTCAGACTTAATATTTTCTTCAACAAACCCTAAGAATTTACTACGGTATTTAAAGTCAATTCTTTCATCACTGGTAAAATCTCTGATGCTAGCCTCATAAATGATAGCGTCTAAAGGATTACCACTAAAGTCTGGGCTATGTTTCATTTGATAAGTACTAGAAAGATCGATTACATAGTTGTACTCGGCATTGGTATTACTCGCCTTAGCGTAAGGATCAAGTACAACTTGTTCAACCCCATTGACATAGACAATAAAGCGGTATTTATACTCGTCTAAATCGCCTTCTACTACAACTCTCCAAATTCCTGAGGTCCGTTTTTCCATTTCATAGAACTTCACTTCACCTGATAAATCTATCAGCTCTAACTTAACGTATTTAGCTACTGGTGACCAAAGCTTAAACTTAGTCTCTGACTTTGAATAAGTAAAACCTAAATCGCTCTTTTTATAAGCATAGATATTATCAAACAATTCTGTCCTAACGATTTTTCCCGTATAAAGTTCAGAAATTTGTTGTTCAGAATTCTCCACAAAATATACTTTATTTAAGTCAATATATGCGTCAAAATTGGCAATGAGTTTTATCTCAATTCCCAAGTTGATTTTTTGATTGATTTTTAATTTGATAATCTCATTATTTCCATTAAGAAAATACTCAAGATTATCTTGATAATTCTTTATCGGAATGATTATTGTCAATTCATCAAAATCATCCAGATAACAATAAAACGGTCTTTTATCCATTAATCTTTCTCCATTATTTCCGTTGCGAATGCTTTTAATTCTTCATAGGTATTTTTTAACCTAAGTTCAACTACTTCTCGAGCCATTAATTCTAGTACTTCACCAATTCTTTGATTGTTAAGTTTTTTTAGTTCTAAAAAATCTTTTCCCGTAAAGGCCAAATCAGCTAATGCTTTTATCGGTAACTTCTCATAAATATTCTTAATATTTTTAGCTTCATCATCATGGTTTAAGAGTAGTCTAATTTGGTTTGTTCTTAAGCAATCTTTTAACCCATACTTATAAACTAGATAGGGATTAAAATTCTTAATTTCTAATTTTTCAAGTAAGTCTTTTAGTAAATTAATTTTCTTTACTTCATTATTGGAAAAGCGCCAGTAACTGGGGATATCCATTTTTTCTAGATACATTGATAAAGCAAAAAATTCACTAAAATCTATATCAACATCTCCCGAGTAAAAAGCTTTTATCCCTTTGTCTAACTCTTTAAAAGCTAAAGAAAAATTGCATTTTTCAAGATATAAAACAGCTTTAGTTTTGTAAGGGAGTTTAAAGATATTTTTAAGTTCTGAAATAATTCTTTCATTTGCAATATTTTTCAGTAAGCAAATATCTTCTCTCATCGCTTTAAGGGTAGCTTCTTCAATATTAAAGTTGAGTTTCGCAACAAATCTACTTGCTCTTAAAATTCTTAAAGCATCCTCTTTGAATCTTTCATCAGCTTTACCAATAGCTCTAATCAGCTGATTATCCAAATCTTTTTTACCACCGAAAAGATCAATTACTTCCTCCCGGTAATCTAAAGCTAAAGCATTGATAGTAAAGTCACGGCGTTTAAGATCTTCAACTAATTTCTCAGTGAAACTTACGCTTTTAGGTTTACGATTATTAAGATATTCATCGTCAATTCGATAAGTGGTTACTTCAAAACCATAATTTTCAATAAAGACAGTTACCGTACCGTATTTTTTTCCTGTCGCTTTAGTCTTCGGAAATATTTCCTCAATAGTTTTTGGTAAAGCATTTGTGGTAATATCAATATCTTTAGAGACAATTCCTAAAAAACGGTCTCTTACAAAACCGCCAACGATGAAAGCTTAATAACCATTTTCCTCAAGTTTCTTTAAAACTGACCTAGCAAGTTCATAACTTTTCACCTAAATCACCACTTTAATATTATACCATAATTCATACTTTATGATAATGATTTGTTCGTGATAAACGAAGAAAAGTAAGGATGTGATTATGCTTTTTAAAAGAAATCTGATATTTATAAATATATGGCTTTATGGTATAATGTCAAATGGTGAAGAAAATGAAATCAGTTCTAGGTTTTGCTGAAGTTTCATACATTGAAAAAAAATCACGATTTATCGGTCTAGTTTTTCATACGGAAACTATCGATGAAGTAAATATTAACTTAGAAAAAGCTCGAAATCTTTATCCCGGAGCTAACCACTATACATATGCTTATATCTTAAGTGATTTTGAGCAGAAGGCTAGCGATGACGGTGAGCCTTCAAGAACGGCAGGTTACCCGATTTTAGAAGTAATAAAAAACCAAGGTTTAAACGATGTGTTAGTTGTAGTTATTCGCTATTTCGGTGGTATTTTACTTGGTGCTGGAGGTTTAATCCGCGCTTACAGTCACACCGCTGCATTAGCGCTTGAAAATTCTGTAAAAGCAAAAAAAATAACCACAGTCAAAGCAATGCTAGAATGTGATTATGAAAATCTCGGAAATATTGATAGATTTATTCGCGAACAAACCGAACTTGATAATGTTGAATACGATCAAATAGTTAAATTCTATTTTTCGGTTTCAAAGACCTTACTTCCTGAAGTTAAGGATAAGTTATTCAATTTTAACAATTATCAGGATCGACTCGTTATCTTAAACGAAACAGAATCTTATGTTAAAGCAGATTATTAAGGTTTTCGAATAGGGATACAATCGCATCCACAAACAGATATCCTAAGATTACGGAAACGACCATAAAGATAAATCTAATCTGATCACCAGTATTTCTTTTAAACAACTTATTTAAATCTAAAGCTTGAAGCGCTTTAAAGATAAATAATGTAGCGATAAAGAAAAGAATTATTCTTGAAATTAAAAAAACTGATGGACTTACAATTGTTAACAATTCAATCACTCCAATACACTGTCAGGGATAAAAGCGTCTAAGGTTTCATCGCTAACGATATTAATAACTAATTCATTTGGCAAACAAACAATTGGGGTTAATGGTGAAGATGTAGGACTTTGAAGTTGGCATAAATCTTTAGGGCTTTCTTGATAAAGAACGGATATCTTTCCATCTTTAACTTGAATTTTGATTCCCTTTACTTCGTTTTCTCTCGCATATTCATCAGTTTCATAGAGAGATTCCATCGAAGTTGTCACAAGACCAGGAACATAAAATATTCCTTCTTCTGATCTTCCAAGATCAATATCATCTTTATATTCTGTTTGGTATAGTTTATAATCATTATTAGCTAAATTTATCATTAAAATCAATTCATTCTTATAGGTTATCTTAGCAAAGGTATTTCCGGTACTTCTTAACTCTTCATATAGTTTGAAGCCAACTCCGGAAAGGATTGCAAGTAAAAGAATAATCGAAATGAAGATAATATCACGTTTTTTGATAATATCACCTACTTACATGAAATATTATATAATAAAACTTAAGAATTTTAAACTTAAATCTTTAGGAGAACAATCAATGAAAAAAATCTATGTCCTTATATTTACAATTTTTATATCATTATCACTTTTCGGCTGTAATCCAAATGAGGAATACTGCACTCCAGGAAGCACTAAGGGAGTTTATGTATGTGAGGTAAAATTAACATCGTATTTCGATACTTTAATTAGTTTAAAAGTTTATGTCGATAAGACGAGTGACCAAGATATCGAAGAAATATTTACCGATTTTGAAGCCTTAGCAGTTAAATATCATGAGCTGTTTGATAAATATCATGAATATGAAGACATCAATAATGTCTATACCATTAACAACTCTGAAGACCCAGTTATTGTAAGTGAAGAATTGTTTAGAGCAATAGAGTATGCTCTTGAACGGGATGATTTAGTCATTAAAGATGATGTTAAGATGTTTAACATTGCCCTTAACCCAGTGTTAGAAATTTGGCATGACGCAAGAAATAGTGATTCCTGTGAAGGGTTCATCAATGATAATTTACAGTATGAAGATTTCTGTCCCATACCTCAAGAATCTGATTTTAATCAGGAATTTAATATTGATCCTGAAGATGTAATTTTAACCGAAGAAACCTTAAGTATCGGTTTCGCAAAAGAAAATATGAGTATTGATTTAGGTGGTTTTGCTAAAGGTTATTTTAGCGAACTCGCCATTGATTATCTGGAAGAATTTAATCTAAATTATGTTTTAAATCTTGGTAGTTCCAATGTTTATGCTAATGGTGTTAACCTCGACCGTGAGAGCGGAGAATACTATATTGCTCTTACAAAACCCTTCCCAGATCTTGAAGACGAAGTATCATATTACGCAGTAATAAAATTAACTGATGGACTTAATCTTGTATCTAGTGGAAATTATCAACGATATTTTAAAAATATCAATGATTATGATGATGAAACACTCTATCATCATATCATTGACCCAAGAACATATTATCCGGGAGGAGAATCAGCTAGCATCACCCTTTTAAGTGATGATGGTGCCTTAGGTGATATTCTCTCTACCACACTCTATCTTTTACCAGTTGAAGAGGCACTTGAGTATGTTAACGCTCATGAAAACTTAGAAGCTATTTGGTATATTGATAGTGAAACGGTAGTTATGAGTGATGGATTTAGTGAGTATTTAATGGAACCAATAAACTAAAACAAAAAGGCGAGAAATCGCCTTTTCCTTATTTAAATGTAGAAAACGTTTCTTGAAAATTATTTAAGACCTTATTTGCTAAATAAGCGGTGATGATTCCTGTTGGAACTGATAGGGCAATCATATAAGGTAATAAATAAATTAAAGTTGCGGTATTACTGACAATTATCGCTGCGCCGATTTGACCAACCATATGCATCAAGGAACCAAATACAGAAATACTGTAAATTGATAACTTGGTCTTTTTAATTAAAATCATTGAGATTATCGCTAACATTCCTCCGGACAAACTAATCCAAAATGTTGGAGTAAATGGTCCTGAATAAGTTAAAGCAACAATGATAATTCTCGTAAATACGACAAGAAATGCTTCTCTTTCTCCTAAACTTAAGAGAATGATTAAGGTTATAACATTAGCTAAACCGAGTTTAACCCCGGGAACAATAAAAATTAACGATGAGATAGCTGATTCAACGATGGATAAAACAACTGAGATAGAGATCATTATAGCGATAAATACGAGTTTTCTTACTTTCAATCTTTACAAATCTCCGATTTACTTCTTGACCGCTAGATATCTAAATAGCATCACTATCGGCCAAAATAAAACTCCGATAATAACTAAGACATACCAGTTAAATTCTTTGAAGAAAGCATAAAACTGCAAGTTGAAGAATAGTGCTAAACCAACAATTATTAGATAACCAAATATCGAGAAATAAAATTGATTCTTGCAAAGTTTAATCTTTGCTTTTTTATTTCCCATTTCTGGATAACCTTCTAACACATCTTTAGCGTCTCCAAACTCATTTATGGAGCGATCAATCGCTTCATCGAGGGGAGTTCCTTGTTCTACTAAGTCATCAACTTTTTCTTCTAGACTTTGTGTCAATATCTCAATTAGTTCTTTTTTATCTTCATCATTTAGAATATCTTTTAATAGTTTGCTGACAAAAGCTTTGATTTTATTCATTGTCAGTATCTCCTAACATATTAAACATAATTTTTCGCAACAGATTCCATTCGTTCAGCATTTCTTTATAATATGCTCTTCCAAGAGGGGTGACTCGGTAGTACCTACGTTTACCGCCATGAGTTTTTTCCCCTAAATATGAAGAAATCAACTCTTTCTTTTCCAGTCTTTGCAAGACTGCATAAAGAGTTGCTTCTTTAATATTAAATAAATTTTTTGTTCGCGTTTTAATCTCGCTTGCTAATTCATAACCATACATATCTTTTTCCATCAATAAATTTAAAATGATAGTTTCAATATGGCCACGAATCACTTCGCTATTAATCATAAAATCTTCCTTTATTTTAAGATATAACAGATAGTAATTGCTTTTGGTCCAGAGTGAGCTGCAACTGCAGGAGCTAATAAATAATCCTTAATTTCACCAATTTCTGGTCTAGCAGTTAAAACCTTTTCCCGGATATACTTAACAGTTTCTGGGTTATTAGCATGAATAATCATTACTTCTGCATCTTTTCCTTCAGTTTCAGTTAAAAACTTTTCAATTACTCGATCTACAGCTTTATTGAAAGTTCTAATCTTTTCAACCGAGATAACAGCACCAGTTTTATCAATTTCTAATAACGGCTTAATTTTTAACATATTAGCCATAATTCCCGCAGCGTTAGATAATCTACCATTTTTGATTAAAAACTTTAAGTTATTTACTGCGAAATATATTTTGTGGTTATCACGAATATATTCTAAATCTTTTAAAATTTCTTCAATGGTTTTTCCTGCTTTATAACCTTCATGGGCTTTAAAAATCATCGCTGATTCAATATAGCCAACAGACCTTGAGTCAAAAACATGAATATCAACACCATCAACCATTTTTTTAGCGATTAATGCATTATCATAAATTCCACTCATCTTTGAAGATATTGTTACAAAAAGAATTGTATCGCAACCTTTATCACGTAATTCTTCATAAGCTTCTGCCATTGTACCGGTTGAAGCCATTGAGGTACGAGGCAAAATTGTTGGGTCTTTTTCAATCATTTCATAAAATTCATCTGCTTTTAATTCTTCATAATCAACAAATTCCTTATCGCCCATAATTACCATCGAGCGAATAACTTTAACATCAAAGTCAAAATCCAAGTAATCTATCGATGAATTAGTACACACCATTAATCCTAATTTTTTCATAACAACCCTCCCTTAAAACTTACTATTTAATTATAATCTATCTTGCCAAAATGTCAACATAGCTAAGGGAGTATTACCGTTTCTTATTGTTTTTAGACAGTTGAATGAAAACTCTTCTACCTTTTAA
>JBAYQC010000051.1:0-10285 GCA_041677365.1 Candidatus Izemoplasmatales bacterium
GCTAATGATGTTTCTTTTGGTTCATTTGGGGTTTGATTATCTAAATTTTTTTCTTTATTTACATCTGTTTCGAACGCGCTCATCGGTTACCTCCTGTTAATTTGACTCGAGGATCGACGACTGCGTACATTAAGTCAGATAATAAAGTACCGATAACTGTCAGTAAAGCTAAGAATAAGTTGTAAGTCATAACGAAAGGAATATCTCCCATCGTTACAGCCTTATATGCTGCTTTACCTATACCATCAATACTGAATATCGTTTCTGTAATCATCGCGCCGCCAAAAAGACCAGGTAAAATACCGGCTAAAATTGTAACTAAAGGAATAAGGGTATTTCTGAACGCATGTTTATATATAACCTTATGTTCGCTAAGACCCTTTGCTCTTGCAGTTCTAATATAGTCTGAATTAAGAACCTCTAGCATGTTAGTACGGGTGTAACGCATCAAACCACCAATTGACAAGATAACAAGTACCGTAATTGGCAGAACCAAGTGATGCAGGTTATCTATGAACACTGGTAAGCCTGAGTTAGGATTCGTTAAACCAGCATACGGGAACCAACCTAGTTCGATTGAGAATATTCTTAAAAGTAAGGCACCAAAGAAGAATGATGGCAAAGAAATCCCCATCATCGCTAGCACAGTAACACTATAGTCAACTACCCCATATTGTTTGGTAGCTGAAGTTATCCCTAATGGAATAGCGATAGTAAACTGTAAAACTGTTGCTATAAGGGCGATAATGAATGATATTCCACTCTTTTGTTTAATAATATCCAAAACGTTAGAACTAGAAACTGGCATCGTCAACTGATTACCTTCCCCATCCAAGACGGGGTTCCCTTGATCATCTTCAAGGTATTCCACTTCTCCTGTATTCACTGAGAAGATAAATGATTCTCCCCAATTTCCTTGTAGTATGTTTCCGGCCCATTTCAAATAACCTTCAAAAATTCCGGATTTTAAGCCGTAGATTTCTCTTTGCCTTTCGACCATTTCGGCTATTTGCCCAGTTTCATCAAGTTGTATTTGAGCTTGATACTTCGCCTGAACGAAATCCAAACCTGGTTTAATTCTAACCAAGCCATAGATGATTATAGATACACCGAAAAGTATCAAAACAGATAGTGCAAGTCTTTTAATTACATATTTTATCATATTGACAATAACAAGGCCCAATCTCAACGACTGAGCCTTATTCTCTCCTTGTTAAAAATTTGTTAAGCTATACTTGAGATTTAACTGTTATCCAGTATTATCCAATAACTACGGTTTCAGTTCTGTTTCCTTCAACACCGTCAGCAAAACTTACTTTCCAAAGTTCAGCCATTGGTCCCCAATAAGGCGTAACTGATGAAGATAGAGTTGTTTGGTCAACAACTGAATCGTTGTATACAAACAAATTCTTTCTTTGATAAGTTGGAATTTCAATATTTAATTGAGCAAGAACTTCTAATGCTTTTTCATAAATTGGAGCTCTTTCTTCAGGAAGCATATATTTTACGCCTTCTTCAATTAATTCAGCTAAGTATACTAATGCTTCTTTTTGATTCATTTCAACTACTGAACCATCAAGTTTAGTAACTTCGATAGTACCTAAATCATCATCATCACCGTTTTCATGTAACCAAACGATACCGTTTGAAATTACAGATTCAGCTTGAGATTCATAATGGTATACTTGATACATATCTGGATCTGCTGAAGATTGCCATGCTAATGCATAAACACCAACTGGACCCTTCTTGATATTTGCAATCAAGTTTTCATCAGTAATGATATTAGCAGTAACGCCAATAGTAGCTAAAATTCTTTGTGCTTCTAAGAACACAGCACCAGCTGGATGTTCAGAAGCTCCACTTGGTAATGTGAAATCATATTCTGGAGCGTCAGTTACTTGTCCACCAGTTACTGTATAACCAGCAGCTTCAAAGTATTCTAATGCAGATGCACCTGTAGCGTCAAATGCATAAATCGCTTCAGCACCTTCTGGGTAAGCCCAAGATACTTGTGATTGAGAACGATAAATGTTGTCAGCTAATCCATTTGGATAATAGTTCATAACTTGAGCAAGATCGAATACTGTAGTTAAAGCAATACGTTCGTTAATGTTAGGATAAGTTTGTGGATTTACCAAAATATAACCATAACCTAAATTATCTACTAATACAGCAACTAAGTCTTCTTCTAATGCGATATCTTCCATAACGTCAGCTGTCGCACTAACTGTTGCATAATGAACGTCGCCAGCTTGTAATGCTTGGAATTCAGCGCCACTAGAAACGATTTTTAAAGCAACTTTATTAATGTTAGAGTTATAAACGTTTTCTCCACCCATTGTGTGGAAATAATTATTTCTTTCAAAGTATACAGTACCATCGCCTGGGTCTACTCTCATGAATCTGTGAGTACCGCCACCTAGAGGAGCACCATTATATTTTTCTAAGTGAGCCATGAAATCTGTACTATTCCATTCAACGTTGTAGTTAACGACTGCACCTTCAGCTGGAGTATAGTTAGCTGTGTAATAATGTTGAGGAGCAACTGTTACACCTAATGAAAGGATCGCTTTTGGATTTTGTTCAGTCAAAACAACTTTAACTGTTTCGTATTCTACGCCGTCGATAGTTTTTGTTCCTTTTACCAATCCGGTAATGTTAGGAACTACACCACTTTGAGCATATTCTTCAACGAAAGCACTTCTTGAAGCACCAACAAAGTCAGTACCTACGCTTTCGTAATCACTTAATGCTTGGTATCCGCCACCAAAAGCCATTTTGTCGTCTTCTGTATTGGCTGCAAGGATTTCTTCCCAGTATACTTCGTCTGTTAAATCAGCAACATTGTAAACTGTACCAGATGTGCCTGTTAAAGTAAGCATGTCAGCTGAAATTGCGCCATATCCCCATAAACTCATACCAAATGCAACTTCTAATTGAGGTGTATTGATGTCAGCAGCTGTTTTTCCTTCTAAGAAGTAGCCGTCAACAAAATCATCAGATAAATAATTAGCTAAAACATAATCTACGATTTCTGAAGCCATTTTAATACCATTTGTATCAACTAAGTTCCAGAAGAAATCATGTTGCGCTTCGGTATATGAATCGTTTGCAGTGTATCCTGTTAATCTTTCATCAGCCGCAAGAATTTCATCTACGATTGGTGAATATAAATCATAATCAGGAACCTGTGTTCTATAGTTACCAAGACCAAGAATTGGCAATGTGTAAAGTGTAGAAGAGCCACTGTAAGCTGGATCTAAGTATACATAATAGTTGTATAATACATCGTCAGCGTCAATTACAGTACCGTCGCTAAACTTAGCACCATTTTTGATAACCATTTCATATACTACATAGTCGCCATCTTCATACTCTGCTTTTTCAGCGTAAGTAGTCAGGTTATCTGTGTAGAATATTGAGTAGCTTTGTGCTACTGTAGGATAGTAATCACTAGCAACTACTGCACCTGTTTCATCAAGTGCCAATAGCGACACGTTTGTTAGTCCTACTACTTCGCCATCATACGCTGATGAGTAGAAGTAAGGGCTAAAGATTCCGTCCATTGTTGAAGATTGAAGTAATAACGTGAAGTCATCATTTACTACTCTATCTTCAGTTACTTGAGCTTCTGTTGTGCTTTCAGTTGTTGCTTCTGTAGTAGTGGTTGTAGTTTCATCACCATTACAAGCAACAAGTCCAAATGCAAACAAAGCCACGAAAACTGTTAATAAAATCTTTTTCATATCTTTCCTCCATTTTTCTCTTTTTTTATATACTTATATGATAATTAAATCATTAAGCTCAGTTTATAGTTTCAACAATTAGATCTGCCGGATCAACTGTAATTCCGGTAATTGCTGAATAATCAATTGTTGCAGTTGAGTTAGTTATCGTTACATATTCCGTACCGACAGCTGCTATATCGCCTACATATACAGGGCAATCAACAGTATCAGCTGTAGCTTGAGTAAATACGATATCAACGTCAACATCGGAAATAATCGTTCCGGTGCTTCCGCTTAAAACTGTACCGACAATTCCAGCTGCACCCAAATCACAAACTACATCCGTAGGATAAGACGGTTTTGTATTGAGTACAATCGTCATGTCTTCAACAACAACGCCAGTTATTGTAGCGTCTTGTGCATAAGGGAACAACCCTAATACAGATACAATTCCAGCAGTTGATGTTAATAGTTTTTGCGAGTTCTTAACACTTATTGTGAAATTGGATATTTTATTTCCAAAAGAGATAAACTCTCCTGTAAACACTTGTGGAGTAGCTCCTATATTAGTGCTAACTCTGAAACCTAACGGTGAAGTATTATCATAAACTAGTCCACCTAAATCGATGTCGTTAACCAAAAGATAATTTCCTGCAGGATTACTAGCTACCGCACTTAAGCCGTTCTTGCTGGTGATTCTTGTATAAGTTCCTTCAACCAAGTATGCATAAAGGTATAACTCAGATACTCCTTCAGGGAACACGTCTGTTTTAAAATCCCATGGATCAAATTCGGTTTCAGATTTACTCCAACCAACAAATGTGTAACCTTCAATATTAGGAATAGTTTCGTATCTACCGATGGGTTCTCCAGCAACCAAATTGGTTGAAGAAGTGTTATCTGGTGTTGGTTTGGTTGTAATTTCAGCTATTTGATCTGACTGAACGAAATCATAATAGACTGTTAATTTTTTTACCCAGTCGGCAATTAAAGTAACATCTTCAGTAATTCTATGAGTTTCAAAGTCCCAATAAGCGATTTCTGCTTTGTATTTAGTCAAATCACTTGGAGTAGGAACTTCAGTGCTTGGAGTAAATACGTAACGATTATCTAATTGATAACGATCTAAGTCATCGTGTTCTGAATTATCAGAATCATAAAGGACATAATCACCTTCGAAATAAACATAGTCACCTGAGGCAGATAATTCAAACAGATTATCATAAAAAACATAATTGCTTTCTAATGAATAACGGTTTAAGCCCGCATCTTCTTCAGTATACTCATAAAACTCTTGAGAATATTTTTGTAAATCTGCAAACAAAGTTTTTTGTTGGTCAGTCAATTCATCAAAAATTAAATATGTGTTATAAGCAGTGAGTGTTGAATGAAGGTAAAAACCTTGTTGTGGATCTTCATATACTGCTACATGTTCTGCGTCTTCGGAATCATATAGGTAGAAACCATAACCATTTCCGCCTTCAAAATAAATGTACTCAGTTTCAGAAGAAACTGCATCTTCAGGAAGTTCTTCAACACTAACAAAGATTAAATCGCCTTCTTCATCAGGAACATATCCAAATACATAATCGCCTTCTTCATCAAGCACGTATGCGCCATTTCCTAATTCTAAATCTAAATAGACATATTCGCCATTCACATTTTCAGCAAATGTGGCATCTTCTTCTTGATACCATCCTCTTAACAAGTAACCTTGTCTTGTAGCAAGTCCCAAACTAGATACTACATATGGATCTTGAGTATATTCCTGTAAATATTTAGGAATTTTACTGTTTTTAGAAACTTGTAGTTTTCTAACAGTAGAAGATTTATTTCCCAAGAAACCTCCGTTACCATCATAGATAACTGTATACTTTTCCTCTTCTTCTACTACATCCCCATTACAACCAGCTAATACGGTTATAAATAAGGATAAAACAAATACAAGGATTACTTTAGATAAATTTTTTTTAAAATAACTTGTCATCTCTAAGCCACCATTTCTGCAATATTTTTTCATAAAATTATTTTAAAACCTCTCGTGTCCTAAAACTTTTTAAACATTATACTATCTTTGAATTGTAATTTCAAGACTAAATATTCAAATTAATCGTTTAAATAATAATATTTATCGTGACCCACTTATTATATTTTATCGCTAAATCTCAATAAAAGCAAGGTTACAATGAAAAAAATAGTTAATATAATTTATATTTTTTTATCTTGTCAAAACTAAAACTACAATAGCGGCAATCAAGAAAACTACCGTTAATACTAGTCTTATCCGTTTTCTTTGGTCATCACTAATTGGAATATAACCCTTATAACCACAGTGTTTACACTCTTCTTTTCTTGAAGCTAGAGCCCGGTTACAGTTTGGACACCGATAGGGCTTAGACAAAGATTTTTCATTATTTACAATAGTCTCTTTTTCATTACTTTGCTTTTTTATTTGATCTTGTTCATCAAGAAACTCATTTAACAACTCATCGTTTTTTCTTTTTGACATTGATAACTCCTTTGGTTTCCATCTTAATTCCTAATTTTTCCTCAATAAAAATTTCATAATCAGGGAAATATTGAACTTTGATTTCATTCTTTTTAATAGCCTTGTCAGATAATTCAGCATAAGGAACTCTTTTATCTCGGAAGATAATTTCATCGTAACGCAACCGATAATTAGGTCTGATAAAACAAGTTAAGTGATTTAAAGGAATTTTCTTTTTATAATGGATAACCAAATTATTTTTTATTTTTACTGGAAAGCAAACATAATAAATAATAATAAAGATTAAAGATAGAGCTAATAGTCCGTTAAAGATAATTTTTCCTATAAGACCCTCATCGCTAGTGAATAGTATATATAAGGATAGCGAAAAGGTAAAAAAGTAAGCTAAAAGAACGATAATAGCGTTCGCTCTTGAAAAGTCATAAAATCTTTTTTTCATAAAATCTCCTGTGAACTAAATAAAGGCTTATTAAATTTATACCATATTTTTTGCAAAAATGCAATAGTTGGTAAGTTTACTGGTCATAAAGAAAAAAGCCAATTCTTCATAAGAACTGGCTTTAATTATTAATAATAAATTTTATTCTTCTGCTGCTTTAATCGCATTTATCAATGCGGTATCGCTTGTTACATTAGACATAATAAAATCAACTTCGATACCATCTTCAATTGAAATGTATTCATAGTTTTCTGGGCTGTCGCCAACTCTAGTACTTAATACATTGTTTGTAGAAATCAATAAACAAGATCCATCAGGTGAGAAGATAGCTCCAATTGAGGATGCTCCACCACTAGAATTTTTTCCAATAACTGTTGCAATTCCGAGTTCTTTAGCAATTGAAGACATCAGATTAGCTGCTGAGAATGTAACTGATGATGTTGCTATATACCAATTGTAATCATAAGCTACATATTCACTTTCAATATAGTATGATACTGCAGCGCCATCAGCTGGGTTTTGTGAGTGATACATAATTGTTTCTTCAGTCATATAACCAAAAATTCTTAAGACTGCACCTAAATTACCTCCGGTATTATAAGTTAAGTCTACAACCACATTTTCTACTGTTGCTGGTAAAGTATCCATGATTGCTTTGAACTCATCAGGAGTGTCAATAGTAAATCCAGTTAAATAAATAACAGCCGTTTTATCTCCGTCAAGTAAAACAGCTTCTGTAGGAAGATTATCAGGGCTACCATATTTAGCTGTTAACAAGTCTTGAACTCCCCATAGGCCATTGTAAAATTCCATTGTTTTTGGTCCTAAGTCATTTTGATAAACTGTATAGGTATAAGGTTCCTCATAATAACCTGGGAATACATGAGATGTATGTAAATCATCTAAATCGTATGCAATTCTGAATACTTTAGCATAAGCGTCTCTATCGGTTCCGTTTACAATGTCAGAAGCGTATTGAGATAATACTTCATACATGCTGTCAACTTCAAAACGATCTCTTAAACCATAGAAATAGTCAAGTGCTAACGCGTAGAAATTGTATGTTGCCCAGCGAATATCTTCAGGCATATCCATAGAATTGAAAGAACTAGTTTTTGTTGAATTTAAAAGCGCTAATTCTTCTTCAGTAGAACCACTGATAATGAAAGTATCAACACCCCATAATTTATCACCATTATAGTAAACATCATAGTAGATATTACCCGCAAATAATAAATTAACGACATGTAAAGGCATTAAATATTTAGTTTCTTCTCCCACTTCGTGAGTTAAAATATCAAAATTATAATATCCTAATGGAATTGTAACTTCTTGTCCATCAACATAATAAGCGTCAACATAAGTTAAACCTTCGCCGTAATCAGATGATGTTGAAGCCACATAGTTTTCAAAGAAACTAAAATTGCTAACAGTAAAAGTATTTTCAGTAAAATCAATTAAAGCCCAATAAGATTCTGTAACCATTGAACCATCGAAATCTTCATATTCAACTTCGTACTCTACTCTTAATTGGTCTTCACCTACTGGAGTATATGTAAGCAACTGAGAATCAATAGCTCCATCAATTAGGTTAACAAAAGTTTCAACATCGATATATGGTAAATTTCCATTATCAACGAAGAATACATCAACCGCTTCTTGTGGAGCGACTACATATTCTTCTGAAGTTCCTTCAAAAGCTAAACTAACAATAGACGTTACTCCACTGACACCTGTATGCGGTTCAACAGTAAATGTGTAATCCTCGGTTGTTCTAAATTTGTTCTTAATCACATTAGCGGTTAAAGTTACAGTAACAGCGTCAGCGTCAAGTCCTGGTTTAATTACAAAACCTCTTTTTGTAATAACATCGGGACGATCTGTAGTCCAAATAATAGTTGATCCATTAACTGAACCTGAAGTTGGCAAAACATAGTTTCCTTCTGCATTTTGAGTTATGTTAATTGCTTCTATATCAGCCATAGCTGCCAACTCGTCAGCTGAAGGTTGAACAGTTACTGTAAAAGTTTCTGTAGTTTCATTTCCAGAAGAATCAGTAACTGTCAAGGTAATATCGTAGTCTCCGGTTGTTTCATAATCAACAACACCTGTAACAACAACAGAACTAATTAAATCTGTGTCTAAATCATCAGTGACAGTGATTCCTTCTAATAAATCTAATTCATCAGAACCAACCTCAACAGTCTTATCAGATACACCAAGAATTGTTGGCGCAAGATCAGCTTGGGTTGTGGTTGTAGTTTCTGCATTACAACCGATTAATAATAAAGCAACTGCTAAGATTAAGCTTAAACGTAATAATTTTTTCATAATTCACTTCCTATTCTCAAATTTTTCTTTCTTATAAAAAGATTTAATATATTATATCGCAATCGTTTGGTAAAAACAACGCGTAATTATAAATTTAATCTAATTATTTATTTATTTTTATTGATATTTATTTACCCCAACTATATGAACATAATTCCGGTTCAATAAACTAAATAACCACCTATAAAACCAACATATTAACTAGTTGTAAAATATCCTTTATTGGAGATTTTCCAGTTAGACTTTTAAAACTTTATAAAATTAAATTCTTTATCATTTGAACTGCTCTTATCATACTTATAACCATCGATGATTAACGCTTTAATTTTAAATGGATCTAAAATTTTTTTAGTTACAATCTCATTTACCATTAATCCTCTAGCTTTCTTAGCGTTATAGGAAACAACCTTTAATTTATTATGCTTTTTTTCATAAAAGTTGATATTGATAAATTTATCTTTTTGATTATTTAAAAGTTTACTAAACTCATTTGAAGCAAGGTTTATAATAATGTCTTCTTCTTTAAAAAACCCGTCAATTTCTTTTTCCCAATATTTATATAAATCAAGTTGATCTAATTTGACATTAAAATCCAATCGATAAGGCCAGATATAATCAAAGGGTTTAACCGCACCATACATTGCGCTTAAAATAACTAGATTTTTATTTAAAAAATCAATTTCCATATCATTATAACTATGATGATTAATTTGATCAAAGGCTACACCACTATATAAATCTATGGCTTTAGCACGTTTGTTATTAACTTCAAAAAGTTGATATAGTTTAGATGTTTCTTCTAAAAGTTGTCCTTTCAAATTAAACTTTTTAGCGAGAGTTTTTTTATCCATATTATTTATTATTGAAAAGAGATTAATCGTTTTCTCATAATCAAGATAACTTACTTCATCTATTTTAGTTAATCTATCAAAATTTTGTTTTTTTGACGGGGATATAATAATTTTCATACTGCACCTCTTAATTCATTATAACATCTATCTAATATCTTTTATTATTTTTCTTGTAAGTATATTGAAATTTTAAGGCCCTCATATTATTATTAAACTAAGAGCAGTTGTGGAAAATTGAATAGGGGTTGAATGTTTATTATTAACCCACCTTACTAAAGCTCAAACTTTAATTAATGAGGAGGAAACTATGAAAAAATTCATAGGAATTTTTATCATTGTGTTTGTGCTTTTTTTTGCGTTTGGTTGTAATCCTACTGGCACGGGTACAGACCAATCAACTACAGGTACAGACCAATCAACTACA
>JBAYQC010000052.1:0-9867 GCA_041677365.1 Candidatus Izemoplasmatales bacterium
ATATAGGTGATATTTATCTTCACTACTAATATACCTCATAAACATATATTTTTTAAGAACATTATCAATTTTTTCTAAATCTTTAATTCGTAAAAATATCGGTCCTAGACCAATAATTGCGTACTCATTCGGAACAGGGCCTTTAAGCCAAGGTTCTCCTGAGGATACCCCGGAAAGATTTTCATCAGATATAATTGCATACTCTTGAGAATCAAAATCCTCAAAGAAAATGGTTTTTCTTCCGAAGATAGTTTTTGGTCCTTGAAAGTTTACATTGTAATGACTAAATCTCTTTAACCAATAATCTATAGCTTTATCATCTTTAACTCTCAAACCTATCCTGCCAATTTCATCGCTTCCTTTTTGCTTCTTTTGAATCCCCTGAAAATCAAAAAAAGTTACATCAGTTCCAGGGTTTCCTTTGTCATCAGCGAAAAACAAATGATAAGTATTGATATCATCTTGATTGATTGTTTTTTTAACTAACCTTAAACCTAAAACAAATGTAAAAAAATCATATATCTTTTCAGCACTACTTGTAATAGCCGTAATGTGATGAATTCCAATTAAATTTTCCATAATAGCCTCCTATTTTCAAATTAATTATATTTCGAATTCGAAATATTTTCAAGAGATTTGCTTAAAAAGTATTTAATTCTAGAATACTCTCAAAAACTGTAACAATTAAACTCAACATTTAATTAATTAAGAAAATTTTGCTTATTTAGACTTATAAATAGACCTGAATTGAGATAATAATTTTTTTCATTATTTTATTAAACTACAGATTATTATTCGTTATGAATAAAAAAATCACAGAAAATATTTTATCTGTGATTTTTTATAAAATTATTTATGACCTTCTTTAGGGACTATACAAATAAACTTGAAACTTTTCTTTCCTACATTCTTAAACTGATGTAAAGCATTAGCTGGAACATAAGCAAAGGAACCTTCTTCGACTTCATTAATTTTCCCATCAATCATTAACTCCCCAGTTCCGCTAATAATATAATTTACATGTTGCCAAGGGTGTGAATGTTTTGGCGTATAACCATTTTCTTCTACTTCCACCACTCGCATCACATAATCTTCCCATCCGCTCTTAGCATCTACAAGCACTTTCATTTTAGCGTTTTTTGCTTCAGAAGAATCTATTGTTTTAGCTTCTAAATTTAAATAATTTCCAACAATCATTTTTTCACCTCACCCATATTATAACTGATTCAGTTTATAATTTACACAAGAATGTATTTTTTTCAGTTAGTCATCGCTAACTATTAGAGCAAAGTGTTTTAATATAAACTTAAAATCTTATATAATAATAGTGTAGATATTCTACGAATTCGAAATAAATTTTAGGAGGTATATGATGTTATTTGATGATTTCAATCCTTTAAAAGGCGAAATATTAAAGATATTAGATGAAAAAGGTAAGGTTGTAAATGATAAGTTGTTACCGAAGATTCCAAAAGCTACTCTGCTCAAGATGTATAAAACTATGGTTTTGGGGAGAGTGGCTGATGAAAAAGCATTACAATTTCAACGCCAAGGAAGAATGTTGACTTATGCACCAAATATTGGACAAGAAGCTGCGCAAGTAGGACCAATGGCAGCTTTAAAAGATGAAGACTGGTTAGTCTTAGCTTTTAGAGAGTTCAATGCAATGCTTTATAAGGGTGTGACTCTAGAACAAGCTTTTCTATATTGGTATGGTAATGAAATGGGTTCACATTATGACGACAACGTAAAAGTTTTACCGATAAATGTTCCTATTGGATCACAGATTAATCATGCTGCAGGTATTGCTTATGCTAGTAAAATTCAGAAAAAAGATGAGGTTGCAATCGTCTTTATCGGCGATGGCGGTACAAGTCACGGTGAATTTCATGAAGGTGTGAACTTTTCAGCTACTTATGACTTACCAGTAATTATCGTTATTCAAAATAATCAATACGCTATTTCTACGCCAAGACATAAGGTGATAAAATCAAAAACTTTAGCACAAAAGGCTATAGCTTATGATATACCTGGTATTCAAGTAGATGGTAATGATCCACTTGCAATGTATGTGGCTGTAGAAGCCGCAAGAGAACGAGCTGTTAAAGGCGAAGGACCAACAATTATTGAAGCAGTTACTTATCGAATCGGTCCACACACAACTTCAGATAACCCTAAATTATATAGAGAAGATTCAGAAGTTGAAGAATGGAAGAAAAAAGATCCAATTATCCGTTTTAAACAATATTTAATTGATAATAAAATGTGGAGTGATAAAGAAGATGAAAAACTCCATAAGGATCATAAGAAATTTGTTTTAGATACATTTAAAGGGGTAGAAAACTCTGGTGAAGTTCCACTTGAAGATATATTTAAATATACTTATGAAAAAATGACACCAAATCTTGAAGAACAGATGGAATATTACAAAAATGTCAGTAAAAAGGTAGGTGAACAATAATGGCTAACAAAACAATTCTCCAAGCTATAAATGAAGCTTTAGACCAAAGCATGGAAAAAGATAAATCTGTGGTTGTCTATGGTGAAGATGTTGGCTACGAAGGTGGAGTTTTTAGGACTACCGCCGGTTTACAGAAAAAATACGGAGAGGAAAGAGTTTTCGATACTCCAATTGCTGAAGCAGCAATTGTAGGTAGTGCTGTCGGAATGGCTATAAACGGTATGAAACCTGTAGTCGAAATGCAATTTTCTGGATTCAGTTTACCTGCATACAATCAAATAGTTACTCATGTAGCGAGATTTAGAAATCGTTCACGCGGTAAATATCACCTTCCTATGGTTGTGAGAATGCCTTACGGTGGTGGGGTAAAGGCTTTGGAACATCATTCTGAAAGTCTTGAGACTTTATATGCACATATACCCGGCTTAAAGTTAGTTATTCCTTCTACTCCTTATGATGCAAAAGGTTTGATGATAGCAGCAATAAATGACCCAGATCCCGTTATTTTTATGGAACCAAAAAGAATCTACCGAGCCTTTAAGCAAGAGGTGCCTGATGAAATTTATGAAGTCCCAATTGGAAAAGCAAAGGTTGTAAAACCAGGTAAAGACATTACAATTATCGCTTGGGGAGCTTTGGTTAGAGAAGTCCAAAAAGCTGTTAAGATGACAGATGATATTGACGCTGAAATTATTGATTTAAGGACAATTTCACCAATTGATCAAGATACTATAGTCAATTCCGTAAAGAAAACAGGAAGAGTTTTAATTGTTCATGAAGCTGTTAAATCTTTTGGCCCAGCTGCTGAATTAATTTCGATAATTAATGAAAAAGCATTTGTTTACTTAGAAGCTGCACCAAAAAGACTTACTGGATTTGATGTAACTATTCCACTTCCTAAGGGAGAAAATCACTTCATCATTACTCCAGAACAAATTGCATATGAAATCAAACAAATCATGGCTTTTAAAGCATAAAAGGAGGCAAACATGTATAATTTTAAATTCGCAGATATCGGAGAAGGTATCCATGAAGGGAAAATATTAGAATATAATTTTAAAGTTGGAGACAAAATTAATGAGGGTGATACTCTTGTTGTTATCGAGACTGATAAAGTAAACGCAGAAATCCCTTGCCCAGTAGACGGAACAATCAAAGAACTTGGCCCAGATGTCGGCAAAGTTGTTAATGTTGGGGAAACCCTAGCAATTATTGATGATGGTAGTGAAGGTAATGAACAAGTTAAAAATGACAACGAAGACGATAAAAGCGATGAAGCTGGAGTCGTTGGAGAGTTGGAATCTTCTGATGAAGTTATTGAATCTGAAAAACAAGAACAAAAAGAAAATAATGATTCGAGAAGAATATTAGCAACACCTGTTGCTAGAAAACTTGCTAATGATTTAAATGTAAATATCGAAGAAGTAAAAGGTACAGGTGAACAAGGCAGAGTTTTAAGAACAGATATCGAAAATTTTGCTAATAGTAAAGATGAATCAATAGAGATAAAAAAGCCAAGTATCGAAGTACCAAATATTAAAGCTTTGAAGTCCGATCGTAGAGAAAAAATCAGTAGTTTAAGAAAAAGCGTTGTTAAAGCTATGACGCTTTCAAAACAGATTATCCCCCACACCACTATGATTGACGAGTTAAACGTAACTAAGCTTGTTAGTTTTAGGAACGAATATAAAGAAATGGCTAAAACAGAAGGTGTAAAATTGACTTACATGCCTTTCATTGTTAAAGCTTTAGTTCAAGCAATTAAGGATTATCCAATATTCAATAGTTCTTATGACCAAGAAAATGAAGAGATTATTTATCGCGGAAACATTAACATTGGTATTGCAGTTGATACTCCAGATGGACTAATAGTTCCGAATATCAAAAATGCTGATGAGTTAAGTCTGTTTGAAATTGCTAAAGAGATTGAAAGATTAGCCTTATTAGCTAAAGACAGAAAAATTCAAATGAGTGATTTGCAAAACGGAACAATTACAATTACTAATTTCGGTGCATTTGATTCTATATCAGGTACACCGGTAATTAAACATCCTGAAGTTGCTATTATGGGCATTGGGAAAATATCAAAGAAACCAATTGTCATTGATAATGAAATCATGATTGGCGACATACTACCACTCTCATTAACCTTTGATCACCGTATTATAGACGGCGGTGATGGTGGAAGATTTATGATTGCCTTTAAAAAATACTTAAAAGATCCACTATTTCTGCTAATGAATTCGAGGTGAGGATATTGAAAAAATATGATTTATTAGTAATAGGTTCAGGGCCAGGAGGTTATGTTGCAGCTATAAAAGCAGCACAAAACGACCTTAAAGTAGGGATAATTGAAAAAGATGCCATAGGTGGTGTATGTTTAAATTGGGGTTGTATTCCAACAAAATCTTTACTTAAAAGCGCAAAAATATATCAAGAGTTTCTAAACGCGAAAGATTATGGAATTGATGTTGAAGATTTGTCTTCAATTAAACCTAATTGGGATGCGATTTTAAAAAGAAAAGATCGCATTGTAAGAAGATTAACCGGTGGAGTTAAAATGCTCTTGAAAAAGAATAACATTGACATCTTTATGGGTGAAGGTAAAATAATCAAACCTGACACTGTCTTAGTTAATGATGAAGAAATTAAAACCCAAAACATAATCATTGCCACAGGTGCTTCTCCAATCCTTCCACCAATCACAGGTTTAGATAAAGCATATGATTCTGGAATTTTATTAACTAGCAAAGGTATGCTAGACAATAAAAGCATTCCTAAAAAATTAGTAATAATTGGTGGTGGTGTTATCGGCATTGAATTTGCAACTATTTTCAATACTTTTGGTACTGAGGTTACTATCATCGAACGTGAAAACAAGATTTTGCTTAATGTCGATAATGAAATTAGAGATGCATATATTAAAACCCTTAAAAAGGCTAAAATTAAAGTATTAACATCCTCTACTGTGATAAAGATTGATAATGAAAATGTCGTATATAAGGATGACGATGATAAAGAGCTTTCCATAGCAACTGAAAAAATTCTTTTATCGGTAGGGATGAAAGCTAACTTAGATAGTTTTAGTGAAATAAAACTTGATTTAGAAAACAAATTCATCAAAGTAAACGAACAGATGCAAACATCACAAGAAAACATTTATGCCATAGGTGATGTTACAGGAAAAACTATGTTAGCTCATGTGGCTTCTCATCAAGGAATGGTTGCTGTTATGGATATACTTGGAAAAAAAGAAAAAATAAATTATAATCAGATTCCAGCAGTTATTTACTCATTCCCAGAAATTGCTCAAATTGGTATGACAGAAGAAATAGCAAAAGAGAATAATATTGAATATAGTACTTCTGTATTTCCACTTCAAGCCAATGGTAAGGCGATGACAGCTAACGAAACTAATGGATTCATTAAGCTTATTAGCTCAAAACCATATAATGAGATAATCGGTGTTCATATACTTGCAGATAATGCGAGTGATTTGATTTCTGAAGCATTGATGGTAATGAAACTAGAAGGTACAGCAGATGAAATTGCTAAAGCTATTCATCCACACCCGACTATTTCGGAAATATTTCATGAAGCAGCTTTGGGTATTGTTGACAAGCCAATCCATATATAAAAAAGCAAGACTGTGCGTGGCTGCACAGTCTTTTTAAATTTTTAATATTTTTTCTAATTCCGTAAAATATTCTTCGCTATAATAGTATAAACCAATTAATTTATCAAATTTATTATTGTCGACAAAGGTTACTTTTCCTTTGTCGATTTTTAACATTAAATAACGATTTTTATATTCAATCTTGGTTTGAAATAAAGGTGTTTTACCAAAGTTCCATTCAGGACTTTGGTATTTATTTTTAGATAAATCTTCAATTTCTCTAATCTCATCACTAGAAAAGCAGATTTCATTTTTATTAAAATTTTCCTGTGAAGCAACTTCATTGATTAAAGCATTGGTTATTTCATCAATATTAGATTCATTTAAAACATCTTTAAGGTTAATGACAGATTGTTTATTTGATTTGATTTGTAAACCTTCGATATTAGAATTATGTTTAATCAACGCTTCATCAATAACACTTAAATCCGCATCATAGAGTATTGTTCCATGATGCAGGAGCTTTTTATTTACAAAAGCCTGTGCATTACCAGAAATTTTCTTGTCTTTAATAAAAAGATGTGATTTCGGTTTAAATTCGATTTCAAAACCCAATGAGTTAAGAGCCTTAATTATTGGTCTTAAGAAATGTTCATAATCATTAATTTTTTTATGATAGTTAGATGTAATATAACAAAAATTCAAAGTAGACTCATCAATAAACACTGTTCCGCCGCCTGAAATTCTTCTGATTATTGGAATATCTTTTTTAAAATAATCAGGGTGTATTTCCGCAAACGGATTCTGATTACGCCCAAAAACAAAGGCTTTGTTTGCTTTCCAGATAAAAAATATATCTTCACTTATAGAACTCTTTAACAAGTATTCTTCAGTTGCTAAATTGAAATAGGGGTTTAGGGATTCGCTTAATAAAATCGGCATAGTTTATTCAGCAAGTGATCCCATTGGATCCCAAGGTTTTAAAATGATAGGAGTTTTTTTCCACGCCTTTAGTTCTTCTTCGCTTAAATATTTTTTGTTGATTACGGCTTGGTATACATAATTATCAAACCAAGAATCTGAAGCAATATAATAACCTTTTTTTCCTGACTTATCTCCCCAACTGTTTTCAATTTTGAATTTGGAAGGTTTACCAGACTTTTCAGCATAACCGGTAATAACCATTGCGTGGTTCATTTGTGAGTGTCCGTAATCGAGCATTGCTCCCTTATTTAAATTTAAGTCCATATCTAATACTTTACTATAGTCATAACGATCATCTGCCCAGATTCCTAAATCCCTATCACCATAGTGTCCTACATCACTGCCAAACCAAACTACTTCATCATCGTTAAGTTGTTTTATAACTTTTTCTTTTAATTTACTCATCTCAAGATTTAGATATTTTACTTTTCGTCCTTCAATTACATTACCTAAATAAGCAACGGTATAAGTTTTGTTAAAAGGCTTGTCATCTGTCGGAGCGTGAATGATACTGACATAATCATCTAATATTTCACCAATGTACTCTTTATAAAAAACTCTTGGAGTTAAATCGGATATTAGTTTATAATCTCCAGATTTATTGACAAACTCAAAATCAAAATTTTTCGGTGGTAAACCAAAATTCATTACTAGAAAATTATATAATTCTTTCAAAGTTTCAGTTTTATATTTTTCCTTGTTTTCCTTGTCTTTACGGGATTTTTCTACATATTGCCTTAACTTTAGGTTAATAAACTGATTCATAATTCTTGTGTTTGAACTATTAGCAGTTTCATCCATAGCTGATTTAGGCACTACCCCATATTTTTCAATTAGAGCTACAAACATATCCCATTGGCCACCATCTTGAATACCGATTCTTACTAAATGTTGTAAGGTTCTGTCGTCTTTGTCGACATCAATAAAGTCGTCTACACTCTCTAAAAAGTAATTGATTTTTTCTAATTTGTCATAAAAGGCAATATAGTTTTGTGACAATTCAAATTCTTTTATTTCATATTTGTTTGCAATAATTTCTCTAAGAACGTTTAAACCAGCAAAAATCCAACATCTGCCTGTTTTTTGTTGGTTGGTAACAGGAAGCGTTTTAATTTCTTTTGAGAAATTGTGAGTTGAAAGCAATGCGCTCTCCTGTTTAACAGCAATGGTTTGAATCTCATTCTTATTCAAAACTCTTTTTAAAATATTTTTCTTTGAATCTTCTTCAAAATCGCTTTCCCACTGATTTAAATCAGCAATTGAAATATTTTTCATAAATCTAAGCCTCCCCTATATTTAATTTATCATATTTTGTTGCAATTGGAATTTTTTTTGCCAAATCTCTCATTTCATAATGATAGACAAAATAAGATACAATACCCGCAGTCAGGTCAGATGCGACAAATGTATACCAAATTCCATTTACTCCCCAAATACTGGTGAATAAAAATACTAAAGGTATAAACAAAATGAACTGTCTTGACATCGCGACCAGAAATGCTCTTACTGGGTAACCCATCGCTTGATAGACGCTAGATAGAATAATTTGGAAGGTAACCATTAAGAACCCTAAACTAATAATCCTTAGCGCTAATGGTCCTTGGGTCATAAATATTTCATTTTGTTCTTTAGAAAATAACAAGAACAGTTGTTTAGCAAAAACCATTGAAATGATAAAGACTGCTATAAAGTATATTACCATAATTTTCTTTGTGTATCCAATAACATCATATAATCTTTGATATAGTTTGGCTCCAAAATTAAAGCCAACTATTGGTTGTAAACCTTGAACTAAACCAAATCCAGGCATCCATAAAAACATTATCAATCTATTTACAACCCCATAGATAGATATGTAGATACTCGGATTATCAGGCACGTACCGATTGATTAAATTATTTATCAAAATTACTAGCACTGCACCTAGAGCGTTTCTAACAAAAGAAGGAAATCCAATAGCAGAAATCTCTTTAACCATTTTCAAATCTACTTCATATAGCTTTTTCAAATCAATCTCTAGATTAGATTTACTTGATAAGGAAGCGAAGAAAACATAGATAAATGATGCTGTTTTAGCGATAATCGTTGCTATAGCCGCGCCTTTAACTCCCATTCCAAGACCCCAGTCAAAGATAAATATTGGATCTAAAATGATGTTTACTCCCGCACCGATAACCATCGATATCATAGCGATTTTAGCACGACCTTCTGCACGAGCTAAATTGTTAAAAATAACGGACAATGAAAATGGAATCAAACCAATTAATATATATAATAAATAATCTCGAGCAAAGCCGATATTTTCTTCAGTAGCACCGAAAAAATAAAGCATTTCATCTAGGAAAATTATCCCTAAAACGGCGAAAACAATAGATAATGTTACACCCATTAACAAAGCGGTGTTCACACTTCGTCTCATAGTTTGATGATCATTTCTACCATAGGCACGTGAAAACACTGATGAAGATCCTATACCTATCATCAATCCGAAAGCCATAACTATCATTTGAACTGGGTTAGCAATAGACAAAGCTCCTATAGCTATGTCACCAGCACCTCTACCAACAAAGATAGTGTCGACCAAATTATATAAAGCAGTTACTATCATTGCAAATGTTGCAGGAATAGATAACTGAATTAAAGCTTTTTTTACATCTGCTTTTCCAAGTAAATCAGACCTGGCTTTTTCCATAATAAAATACCTCGCAAAAACTATTATAGCAAATAAACTTTAGATTAAAAAATAATTGGCACAAAAGCTTTTAAGCAGGAGAAAAGTTTTTAATAATAGTTTCAGCAATTCTTA